>CP053446.1:3355000-3655000 GCA_013285405.1 Ignavibacteriota bacterium
CAGTTTGATTCTTCAGCATTAAGCTAGTATCAACAGAATAGATTGGTATTTTGTCACGGGTGATTTCATATTCAATCAGATCATTTACTCCAACCCGGCTTATCGAAACATTTACTTTTGAACCAGCTTTCCCCCGAAGTTTATCTCTCACCTGATCATTAGTTATACCAATACAATCTTCACCTTCAATTTTTACAATCCTGTCACCAGGCAAAATACCAAGTGCTTCACTTGGTCCACCGGTAATCGGAGAAACTACAGTAAGAGTATCGTTCACGATTTGAAACTCAATTCCGATTCCTTCAAAATCACCCCGGAATGATTCTTCAACTGCAGTTAGATCTTTTGCAGAAATATAAAATGAATGTGGATCGAGTTCATCTGTGATTCCCTTAATGGCTGACTCAACCAGCTTTGGTGTATCAACTTCTTCTATATAGTATCTTTGAGTATAGGAGAGAACATCGTTCAATTTGCGAACACCATCACGCAAAGTGTCATCCGAAAAAACTTTTTCTATTTGAATTCCCAGCACTATTCCAATAGTTAGAATAATTATTACAAGAGGAATTCTTAAAAATTTATTGCTCATTTAGTCTCCATAATTAATTTCATTTAAAATAATCCAAATAATTCATAAATGATATGAATCATTTTATCCACGGTCGAATAGAATGATAAATAATCAAACTTGTGGTTTCATTTGCGGAAAGAAAATTACATCTCGTATTGATGATTGATTCGTCAAAAGCATAACAAGACGGTCAATTCCAATTCCAAGTCCAGCCATCGGAGGCATACCATATTCCATTGACCGTAAGAAATCATCATCAACCTGTTGTGCTTCTTCATCACCGGCATCTCTCATTCTTGCTTGTTCTTCAAATCGTTTTCTTTGGTCAACAGGGTCATTTAGTTCAGTAAATGCATTACAAATTTCCTTTCCTGCAACATAAGCTTCAAATCTCTCAACCAATCCTTCTTTAGCCCGATGTTTTTTAGCAAGTGGTGAAAGAACCAGTGGATAATCAACAACAAAAGTAGGCTGAACAATTTCAGATTCAACCACTTTACTAAAAATTTCATCAATCAATTTAGCATTACCAAATAGTCCGTCTATTTCAATTCCAAGATTTTTCGCCAACCCTCTCAAATCATTTTCAGATGCATTGATTACATTCATACCGGTTCTATCCAAAATAGAATCCACATAACTTATTCTCTTCCAGGGACGAGCAAAACTAATTTGTTTATCTTCATAGACAAAGTCAGTAGTGTTGAACACTGTTTTACAAATTTGTTCGAATAATTCCTCGACCAATTCCATCATCCAAAAATAATCTTTATAAGCAACGTAAAGTTCAAGCATTGTAAATTCAGGATTATGAGATCTATCCATTCCTTCGTTGCGAAAATCTTTTGATATTTCATAAACACCATCGAAACCACCTACTATTAATCTTTTCAGATACAATTCATCTGCAATTCTCAGAAACAATTCAATATCAAGTGCATTATGATGCGTAACAAACGGTCTTGCAGAAGCACCACCGTAGATTGGCTGAAGAACCGGTGTTTCAACTTCAAGATAACCTTTGCTATCAAGAAACTTTCTGATCGCAGTAACAATTTTTGAGCGTTTGATGAAAACATCTTTTACCTGCGGATTAACAACTAGATCAACATAACGTTGTCTGTATCTTAATTCCTTATCTGCGAACTGATCAAATACAATTTTGTTTCCTTGTTCATCCTCGACTTCTTTGGCGATTGGAAGTGGTCGGAGAGATTTTGCCAGAAGCTTAAATGATTTTACATGGATAGATATTTCACCCGTTTTTGTTTTAAATACATAACCATCAACACCGATGATGTCTCCGATATCCATTAATCTGAACAAATCATAGCTTTCACCAATATCATCTTTTTTAAGATAAACCTGCATTCTGCCTTTATGGTCCATAATATGAGCGAAGGATGCTTTACCCATTCTTCTGATAGTCATTATTCGTCCGGCAAGTTTAACATCTTTGTTCTCATACTTTTCGAAATTACTTTTTATATCTTCAGAATAATTATCCACATCATAGGAATACGCAAAAGTTTCCGCACCTTTGTTCTTTAGTTCTTCAAGCTCTTCATATCTTCGTTTTATCAATACGTTTATGTCTGTGAGATTATTTTCCACTATTTCTCCTTAATAATTCAATTAGAATAATTTTGTTTTATCAATTCAACTTCTTTTAATGATAGGATCCGGTATTTACCTTTTGGCACATCCAGTTTCATTCCTGCAAAAGTAGAGCGATTCAATTCCAGGACAGTATATCCAAGTTTACGAAACATTCTTTTTACAAATTTATTTCTGCCTTCTTCACAGGAAATAATAATATTTTTTTTATCCTTTTGATTAAAGAATGACATCTTGATAAATTTCCCAGGTTTTCCTTCAAGCAAAACACCTGTTAAAAGTTTTATTTTATCTTTTTCTTCGAGTGGTTTGTCGATCTTTACTTCATATTCCCGAACTACTTTATTTCCCGGATGAGTAAGCAGTTGAGAAAACTCACCATCATTTGTCAGAAAAAGAAGTCCGGTTGTATCATAATCTAATCTTCCCACAGGATAAATTCTTTCTTTAACGTTCACAAGATCAAGCACTGTCGATCTCTTCCTGTCATCTGAAACTGAAGTGATATATCCTTTGGGTTTATTCAATAAAATATAGATATGCCGTTTTGGTTTTATCTTTTCGCCATCGAGAGTAACAATATCTTTATCAGTATTTATTTGATGACCAAAGTCTAAGATCACGGTGTCATTAACTGCCACTCTTCCCTGCAGAATAAATTCTTCAGATTTGCGACGCGAACTTATTCCGCTGTCCGCAAGAAATTTATTGATCCGGACTTTCGTCACCGCTTGTTCCTCCAATCGAATCTTCCAGTTTTTCCTCGAGATCTGCCATCATAATTTTTCTTTTCTGCTCAAGGAAATCTTCATCCTGCATAATTTCTTCTATCTCTCTTGGTTTTGGTAAATCGGATAAGTTATTCAATCCAAAATATTTCAGGAACTCATCTGTGGTTCCGTAGAGAAGAGGTCTTCCAACAGATTCAGCGCGTCCTTTAATTGCGATAAGATTTTTTTCAAGCAATGTAGTAAGAATGTAATCAGAATTAACTCCACGAATAGTTTCCAATTCAGGTTTTGTTATTGGCTGTTTGTAAGCAATTATGGCAAGAGTTTCAAGCGCTGCCTGGCTTAATCTGCGTTTTGCTCTTTCTGAAGAAAGATAACCAACATACTTTGCATATTGTTCTGTTGTTGCGTGTAAATATCCATTTGCAATTCTTAATATTCTGAATGCACTATTATCCGCTTCGTATTTCCTATTAAGCTGATCAACAGTTGTATCAACATCTGCCTTTGATATTTCAATTTCTTCGCCATCGATTGACTTAATGGCTCTGATTATTTCTTCCGGAGATAATGAATCATCAGAAGAAAATATTAAAGCTTCAATAACTGAGTTGTATATGTTATCCATTTACTTTCTTTATTATTATAAAGTCGTTGAATTCTTTGGTAGCATGAATTTCAATCCGAACTGCTTTGACCATTTCCAGCAGTGCAATGAATGTTACGATAATCCGAATCTTCTCGGTGATATCCTCTATCAATTTCAGAAAATGAAGTTCGGGAAAATCTTTTAGTTTGCTTTCAATAAAATCCATTTGTTCATCAATTGATACATTAAGCTTTTTAACCTGATGAACAGGTTCTTCTTTTATTTGTTCAATAGCAAATTTGAATGCCTTTGCCAGATCATAAATAGATACATTTTTAAGAAGGATTGCATATTCGTGCGGTGCTTCGCTGCTATCTTCAGAATAATTGCCCCTGAATTTTCTTTTCCTTTGTGCTGATTCGAAGAACGATAGCTCTTCTGACATTTCTTTATATCGCTTATACTCCAATAATGCTTTTACAAGATCAGCTCTTGGATCAATCTCTTCTCCTTTTTCATCAATCTCACGTGGAAGAAGCATTCTGACTTTTATATGCATTAAAGTGGAAGCCATCAGAATAAAATCACCAGCAACTTCGAGGTCGAGTATTTTTATAAGATTAACATAATCAAGAAATTCTTTTGTCAGTCGTGCTATAGGAATATCATAAATGTTCAGCTCATCTCTTTTAATAAAAAAGAGCAGTAAATCAAGCGGACCTTCGAACTGATTTAGCCTGACTTTAAACATCTCAGCCAAATTTCATTTTTTGGTGAACTTCTGTCATTGTTTCTTCCGCAGCTTTTTTAGCGCGCATCTCTCCATCTTTTAAAATATCAATCACTTCGTTCATATTATTTTCATAATATTTTCTTTTTTCAATTATTGGCGAAAGGAAAGTTGAGATTTTTTCAGCACACCTTAATTTACATTCAACACATCCAAGAGCACCCGAGCGGCAATCGGCTTCTATTTGCGCCGCTTCAGTAGGATTAAATTTTTTGTGATAAGAAAAAACCAGACAAATCTCAGGGCGACCGGGATCGTTCTTTCGGATTTTCAGAGGATCAGTTACTGCTTTCCTTAATTTAGCTTTCACAGTTTCTGGTTCATCAGATAAAAGAATTGAATTTCCCAAAGACTTGCTCATCTTTGCACCGTCTAAACCAGGCAATCTTGAAAATTTAGTCAGTAGCGCTTCCGGTTCAGGAAAGACCATTCCATATTGGTTATTAAATTTTCGTGCAATCTCTCTTGTTATTTCAACATGAGGAACCTGATCTTCACCAACCGGAACAGCATCACCTTTATACAAAAGAATATCAGCGGCTTGCAGAACGGGGTAACCAAGATGACCGTAAATGATCTGGTCAATATGCAATGCTCTGGCTTGTTCTTTTACTGTTGGATTGCGTTCAAGTCTATTAGAAGTAATCAGCATACTGAAAATCAAAAAAAGTTCAGTATGTTCTTTTATTTGTGATTGACGGAACATCGGGCTGGAATTTGAATCTAACCCGGCAGCCAGCCAATCAATTAACATATCGATTGTATCATCATAAATGTTTTCAGTATTTAAACCAGTCGTCAATACATGATAGTCAGCAATCAGATGAAAACTTTCGTATTTATCCTGCAGTTGAACCCAATTTTCAAGCGCTCCAACATAATGACCAATATGCAACTTACCAGTGGGACGCATCCCGCTAAGGATTCTTTTTTTCTTCATAAAATTTTGAGATAGTTGAATTTACAATTCAAAGATAAGAATAATCATCAATTTTTTTAAGTATTCAGCCGCAACCATCAGGAAAGATAGAGATAAGGTTTCCATTTTTCATCAACACGTCCAACAACATTTTTGATGAACATAATGTGACTGGGTTTAAATGGTCTGACCATTAACATCATTCCGGCTTCAACCGGAGTTCTGTCACCTTTTTTATTATTACAATGTGTGCATGCACTCACAAGATTTTCCCAGGAATCATCTCCACCTCTTGCTTTCGGATTAATATGATCAATTGTTAGCGTCAGATCACCTCTTCCGCAGTAAGCACATTTATATCCATCTCTCCTCATGATATTCTTTCTTGTCAACACAACTTTTTTATATGGAACACTCACGAAACGGCTTAAACGAATTATGCTTGGCCAGGGATATTGTCTTTGCATTGACCGGATTGCCTTACCGTTGTCATTTAAAACAAGTTCAGCTTTTCCCAGGTACATAAGTATGACTGCTTTTTTAATATTGCAGATAGTGAGGGGTTCGTAGCTTTGGTTTAGTATGAGCACCTTTGCATTAAGTTTTCCATTCGTTCGTTTCGGTGGTTCGAAGACTTAATCTCCTTTTCTATTTTTTTTGAGATACGAATTCAAATAAACTCTTGCAATTATACGTCCAATTAAAATAATAACTGTAATAATCAGAAAAGGAATATAAGTTTCTCTTGGAACCACATCAGTAAGGATCAGGATCAGAAAAACAATTACAATAGCAATTGTCGAGTAGTTGAAGATTGTATAATATTTTGGGAACATATTTATTTAATAACTTTTTAATTTATTGATGAAAAACTAATCATATCAGCATTTAATAGCAATGGAATTTATTGATGAAGTTGAGCTGATTATCTGGCTGGAGTGGACGAAGAGTTATCCTTAAATATAATTGCAACAGAAGTCACATAACTTTCAGAATGACTTATTGAAATTCGTAATTGAGCATCTTCTGAAAGAAATGATTTTAATTTACCTGATGTATTGATTGATGGCATACCAGCACTATCATTCTGAATCTCAATATCCTTCCATCTGAGACCTGACTTCCAGCCGCTGGTTAATGCTTTGTAAACTGCTTCCTTTGCAGCAAACCTGGCAGCATAATGCTGGAATTTGTTGAACTTTGAATTGCAGTATCTTATTTCTTCAGGAGTAAATACTTTATTTAAGAACCTTTCACCATAATTTTCTATGCTTTGTCTTATCCGATCAATTTCAATTATATCAATTCCTAATCCTAAAACCATTTTAATTTCCGTGTGACTTAGAAAATATAGGCATCAACTTTTAGCCCATCAGTCTGAAGCTGCTCAAGAATCAGATTGCTCATTTTTTTTAACATTTCCATTGACTGAGTAAGATTGTAATACAATGAATCATTATAAAGTATTTTACCAAGATTGTTTTTCCCGGATGTTGTTTCATTGGTTAAATAGTTTAATGAAGTAAGAAGTGAATCTGATTTAATTAAAACAGCATTCAAATTTTCTAAAGATTTTTCAATGTTATCTTTATTTTCTCTTAAGAACCATTTTGTATCGGAAGTAATTTCTTTGGTGTTTTCAGAAATCAGTTTAATGTTTTCCTGATTTTCTGAAATCATCGCATCAAGTTTTGCAGTGACATTATTTAAGTTTGTAATACTTGTTCTTAAACCGTTAACGAAATTTTCGTCTTCGAGTAATGAATTTATTCCTTGTAAAGTTTTAACAGATTCATTTGCAATGATACTTATCTTATCCTGTATATCACTAAAAAGACTAATCATACCAGCAATATCCGATATGTAAATACCGTTATGAATCTGTGAAAGATTCAGGTCTTCGGACGAAACTCCGGGATCAACTTCGATTTTTCTGCCTCCCATAAGGTCAGTGCTTTCCAAAGAAAACTCAGCATCTTTTTTAAGTTTTACGTCATTGCTGATGCTCAGTGTCACAATTACGGATGAACCCTGGATATAAAAATCTTTAACAGAACCTTTTCTTACTCCGTTAACTGTAACATTGTTACCAATCTCCAAACCAGAAACTTTATTGAAGCTGACTCTTACAATATTATCAGATGAACTTACTGAAAAATTCTTTGCCCAGCCCAACACCCAGATAAATACAAGCAATCCTAATAAGACTGTTACACCAACTTTAATTTCAGTTGCTCTTGAATTTTTCATAATCTTCCCTTTTAAAAATCGAAGTTAAGTTTGAAATTCCCTGATCAGCAATAATGTTATCTATAAAATAGCTTTATTAAATTCTTCAATAAATAATTCTGGATACAAATTTACTATTTCTTCAAAAGACTTTTATATGGTAAAATAATATTTTACCGACTTTTAAAGAGTTCTTTCTTCATAGATTCTGCAAACAATCAATTCATCATCCGGAATCTGCAGTGTTTTATTGAAAAGAAATTTTTCGTATGGTTTCATTAATAATCTTCCATTTTATACTGAACAAAGATGCGATAGCTCAACTCTATATGATAACCACAGTAACAGATTTTAAGAAGTGACATTTATTCATTCAAATCTAATCAAGATAATTTTTCAATCTCAATTTTCTTAATTCTCTTTTTCAGAACTTCTTTTACCGTTAGTTTATATTCATTTAATTTAATAAAATATCCTTCCTTAGGAACCTCTCCGGCTTTACTTATAATAAGTCCTGCAATTGTATCATAGTCATCACTCTCAGGTATTGCATTCATCCCGATTATTTCGTTGAAGTCAGAAATCGGGACTTTTCCCAGAACACTAAATTTGTTTTCTGATAATAATTTTACAGAATTTTCCTGAGGATCATGTTCATCCCAGATTTCACCAATGATTTCCTCAATAATATCTTCCAAAGTAACCAATCCCGCTGTTCCACCAAATTCATCCACTACAATTGCAAGATGCATTTGTTTCTGCTGGAATTCTCTGAGCATATCACTTATTTTTTTACTTGAAGGCACAAACATTACTTCCCTTGTGATTTCTTTGATTGTCTGTTCTTTAATAAAAGATTTGTCTTCGAGAAACCGCAATAAATCTTTTACATGCAGAACTCCGTGAATCCTATCAAGATTTCCTCCGTAAATCGGTAAACGGCTAAATCCACTGCTATTAATTGTTTTAATTATTTCATCGTAGTCAATATTAAATGGAACTGCAACGATATCAACTCTTGGAATCATAACTTCAGCTACAAGTACAGATTTAAAATCTACGAAACTTGAAATAATTTGCTGTTCATCATTTTCAAGTGTTCCTCTTTCGTGTCCTAATTCTGCAAGGTAAGAAATTTCTTTCTCAGTCATTGCTGTTTTAGCTTTATCAAATTTTAATTTTGAAAAAGTTAGTTTGATTATTTCTGTAATTGATTCAGCGATCGGATACAGAATAATGCTAATCAGATATAAAGGAATTGCGGTGATCTTTATTGTGAACCTGGGATATTTTGATGCAAATATTTTAGGAAGTAATTCGCCAAAAAGTAAAATAATTACTGTAATCAGGATAATTTGAATTACCAGCACTAAGTTAATGTTGAGTCCATAAAGTTTTGCAACATTGAGTGCTATCGAGACAGAAACAATTGAAGCAGCAACATTTGTAATTGTATTCCCGACGAGTATAGTTACAAGAAGTCTTCTGGGAAAAGCAATAAGATTATTAGCGTATCTGTAAATCAGATTGGAAGATTTAAAGTCAACATTCAAATCTTTTTGCTTAATAGAAAAAAAAGCAACTTCAGAACCGGAAAAAAAAGCTGAAGAGATTACTAAAATGAATAATAAAAGTATTTGGAATATCCAGTCAATCTCCAAGAATATTCAAAGCCTGAGTTATGAATAAATTAAAATGGTAAATCATCGTTTTCATTAGCAGCCGGTGCCACTGATGGTCCATCGTCTTCCTCTGTCGAAGTAGTTTCAGTTGATGGTTCTAATGGAATTATCTTATCCGTAATTACTTCCGTGCTATAACGCTTTACTCCATCTTTATCTGTGTAATCTCTTTTACTCAGTCTTCCTTCGACATAAAACTTTTTTCCCTTCTTCAGGTTTTCCTTGAAATAGTCTGACAGATTGAATGAAACTATATTGTGCCAGGTAGTTTCATTAACCCAATCACCTGTCTTACCTTTATAACGATAGTCAGTAGCAAGCGAAAAATTTGTCACCGACACATTGTTGGTTGTGAATCTTGTCTCCGCATCTTTTCCAAGACGCCCGATAAGCATTATTCTGTTTAAAGAAAAAGCCATTTGATACCCTCCAGCTTTATTTTTTGTTTGAATTTATTCAAAAAATAACCAAATAAACTATAAGAAAAAACTGTTGAACATCAATCTGATATAAATTTATCTAATAACTCCAAAAAACATTTATGGCGTGTTTGGTAATTAATAACTCACCTTACGCAAAATGGAGAGATGACATCTTTTTATAGATTAAATAAGCACTTAAATTGGAATGTCAATGTTACTTTTGTTTAAATATTTAATAAAAAATAAAGATGTCATCTCTTTGCTAATTGCTTTTCTGCGTAACATCAGTTAATAAAAAGTGATTGGCTTCATTAGACAATGTTTTATTTAGTCCGACAGAAGTGTCAAATGGGGGTTAATTATTGTTACAATAAAAAACTACTCTCTCATTTCATTACAGCACTTTTTTCTGTTTGACCTTTCCAAATTTTACTGAGATTAAAGTTTATTCTAAAATCAAAGTAATTCTTACCGATGTCCTCTGGTATGATAGTTCATTTAGTCCTGAAGATAAATGTTTAACAAAAAATTACAAGGAATATGAACACAGGACAGATGATAATGACTTTAGGTGCGATGTTGTTGCTCGCCGTTATTATGTTACGGGTAAACACAACGAATCTTACCAATGAGACTGTCAGAGATGAAGCTCAGTTTGGTGTATTAGCCAACTCAATTGCAACATCAATAATTGAACAAGCGCAAAGCAAAGCATTTGACGAAGCTACGGATACATCTAATATTATTTCAACTTCACAGCTATCATCAATACTCGGTCCTGAAAGCGGCGAGACTGAAGAAAAATTTAATGACTTTGATGATTTCAATGGATATACTAAACGAGATAGTTCAATGAAATCGAGTGTCTTTGATATCTCCTGTGCGGTGGTTTATGTTGAACCCGGAAATATACTCGGATCAACTGCTAACAGAACTTACCACAAAAAAATAACCGTCACTATAACCAGACCTGTCTCTGCAGACAGTTCAGTACAGGTTGTTCAAAGTTCATCTATTTTTAGTTACTGGTATTTCAGATAGGAGAATTACATGGGTACAAATACAATTTTAGATATAATCGGATCTATAATAATTGCTGGAATACTAATGTTATCTATTTTTCGATTGCAAAGCAGTTCCACCGAAGATCTGTATCGCGGTACAACAAACTTGAACGCACAAACTAATCTGGCAACTGTTATTCAAATATTGGAAACTGATCTCAGAAGAATCGGGTATTGTGCAGATTGGCAGAAGATTCCAATTCCAACTCAAGCGATACTTTATGCTGATTCTTCAAGTATAAGATACCTGACCGATACTGATAATAATGGAACTATCGATACTTTGTACTATTATTTTGACTCTGTAAAAGACATTCCACAAACACCAAATCCAAGAGATAGATTTCTGTACAGGATTGTGAATAATGAATCTCTGGCTGATGTGAATTTGGGAATAACACAATTCAAGATGGAATTTTATAATGCACTTGGAACAAAATTAAATTTCCCGATATCTGATCCAAGGGAAATTTATTCAATGCAAATAGATATTACTGTTGAGGATGTTTCAGCGTATAATGAAAATTATCAAACAATTTTCTGGAGGCAGATACGTATGGCTGCAAGAAATTTATTTAACCGATAAGGAGGCATAATCTAATGGGAAAATTATCATTGTTTTTAGTGCTCGGTTTTAGTGTGCTTTACATAGTCCTTGGTGGGAACTCAAATAAATTATCTACCCGGACAGTTGAAAATATGGCTGATTATAATGCTAAGACAGTTGCACATAATATAGCGGTTAGCGGGACTAATCTTGCCTGCAATGAACTGTTCTTAAACGGTTCCTGGAATGCCGGATTTAATAATGTTACTTTCGAAAATGGATCATTCAGTGCAAGTGTTCAAGTGCTTGATGCCTGGAGAAATATTAGAAAGTTAACAACAACTGGAAGTTACGGTGGAATTACAAAAACTATTGAAGTAATTTTTCAACCAAGTAAATTCTCAAAATTTGCATATTACTCGATGAATGAAGGTGGAACGATTTGGTTTACAGGCAGTGATACAATCTGGGGACCTTTTCATACTCAGGATTATGTGAGAGCACACAACCACCCCGTATTTTTTGGTAAAGCAACTACTAAAAAATCATTGATTTATTATACAGATCAAAATAGTGATGAACCTCGATTTTTTGGCGGTTACGAACAAGGCATTGATCTTCCGCTTCCAACAGATGGACTTGATCCGATGAGAGCATCTGCACAAAATGATGGTCTATATCTTTCTGGTAATGATACCGTTTATGTAACATTTAAAGAAGATAGTTTATTATACAGATATTCTTATGATGGAAAAGATATGTCTGCATACCTGCCAACGGCTGCACCAGGCGGAGTAATATTTGTTGAAAATGCAATTGTTCGCTTGAAAGGAATTGTAAAAGGAACTTACTCACTTGCTGTATCTGGATCTTCAGATAAAGGGATGATATATCTTGATGACGATATAATTTATAAAACGAATCCGTTAGCAAGCGAAAGTGCAACTGATATTCTCGGTATTGTTGCTGAGAATAGTGTCCTCATCACTGACAATACAGCAAATCATAATGATATAAATATTAATGCATCCATTTATTGTGAAGACGGTGGATTCGGATCAGAGAATTACGATAAAAGACCAATCAGCGGCAATATAAATTTGATTGGGGGAATAATCCAGAATACTCGTAGAGCAGTTGGTACCTTCGACAAATCCGGAATAAAAACTGGTTTTGCTAAAAGATATAGGTATGATGAAAGATTTATGATTGCTTCACCACCAATGTTTCCCGGAACAGGTGGTTTGGAAATTGTTTCCTGGTTTGAATGATATAATTATTTGAAATTCTATCTGCTCTAAATGTAGTGAGGGAATGCAGAGTAAAGGCTAAGCTGAATCTGGCTTAGCCTTTTTTATTTCCTCGAATCTATTTTAACAATCCACGCATCTTTGAATTCCTCGTTCATCCTTAATTCGTTTCTATATGATTCTGCCTGAATTTTATTTTCGAAAGGAGGATGAATCCATACAACATAAAGATTTTTCTGTTGGTTGAATTCAACTTTAATATCCTTTGATAAAACCTGCCGGCTCTTTTCAGCAAATTCTTTTGCACTTTCAAGATTTGAAAACGCACCTATCTGAACAACATAAACATCAAAAGATTGCTGCTGAGGTGATTCAAATTTGTAGATGTCTTCCGGAGGAACTTCATCAAATACATAAATACTATCTGTAGTTCCCTTTTCTTTTTGCTGTGTCATTTCAGTTGATGAACAAGCAATTAAACCGAGAATAAGAATAAAATTCAGAAATACTATTTGGGCTGTTGTTCTCATAAATTAAATTGGGATGGATTTTCCATCCCTAAAGATTAAAATAAAACGTTATCTAATGCTCCATACGGAATAATTGGAATACCATATTTTCCCATGTTTACTTGCCCTTCAAATACAAGGCTTCCTGGAATTGTTGAGACATCAACTAACGGAATTTGAGCATTACACTCTTCATTGATTGCTTTGATGAATTCATTAGCAATAATTCCATATCCCTGGCTTGTCGGATGAATTCCGTCAAGACTGAAAAAGTTTCCTTCAATGTAAGTAGTAGAGTATGTAACACCATTTACAATTAAACCATTTGAACTTGCCAGTTGATTAAAAACATCATCCCAGTTGATGACCGGATAATTAAAAGTAGCAGCTAATCCAGAAATGATATCATTAAATCCTGCTCTTAATGCCTTATATCCAGCAATCTCAGTTGGATCCAATACTAATCCATTTGGAAATGGATTTTCCGGAGTAAGTCCGAATGGAAATGCTGTATTTACTCCAGGCGGTACTGGAATTCCATTGTCAGAATAATATTTACCTGTTTGATCACCAATTAAACCTGCAGCAGATGAACCGCTTAAAGTTACAAGAACGCTATCAGTTAATAATTGATTAGCTGTTGCAACTGCAATACCAGGACCACCTGTAGTTTGATATACTAAGCCAGGTACCGGAAGTGATTGCAATTTCAAACCAATACCCGGACCAACTGTGGTAAAAAATGGAGTCAACAATCCATTCGGTAAACTTCCGATAATCACCGGCGCGCCAGTTGAACTTAACGCTGTGAGAATTTGTGTGTACTGATTTTGAAATAATGATGCACTGGTTGGTGGAAATAATCCACCACGCGTTGCAAATGCAAGTATATCATTATTTCCGATCCATAAAGTGACCAATGTTGGTTGTTGTGCAAGAGCTAGTTCCATTTGAGTTCCTAACCCTCTTAGAACTACATCAAATAAAGGGTTCGGAGTGTTGAATGGCGGCTGCGCTGTGTAACAAGTTGTTGCACTTCTTGCATTCATCACATCAAATATAAAAGCACTTTTAATTCCGAGATTATTATACGGTGCCGGATAATTCAAGTTTGTTGGTGAACCTTGTCCCGGATTTGTGTAAAGTGTAAATGGATTCAGTGAACCAACTTCCAATCGTCCCACAGTTCCCGGATCACTAAAAGTTGCCTGTGCGTACGTAGTTCCTACTTGTTTCGCAATGATGTTACCAAAAGAATATTGTTGTGCTGATTCAAAAATTGATGTTGATTGTTCGCCCATTGTCAAACTATTACCAATACAAACAAATCGGGTAAAGTCTGCAGTTCCAAAATTAATTTTGGGAGCGGTAAGTTCATTGAAATCTTCACATCCGATTATTGCCAGTAAAATAAAGGAGAGAAGACTGATAGATATATAAAATTTTTTCATTTCTTTGTTTCTCCTTCTATTGCAAATGATAATATAAACTTAAAGACAGTAAATTGGCTGAAGAATTATATGTTCCGTTAAATGGTGAATCGCCAACTGTATAAATTTCCTTGGAGTTTGTTACAGTCAATTCTTTTGCACGGATAAATAAATAAGAGCCCGAAATACCAAACTGATCAAAAATTTTAGCGTCTGCACCAATGCTGAGTCCTAATCTATCTGAATCCGGCAGAGTTGGACTGACGTAATCAGGATCAACCGGCATTTTATCAAAGTAAACGCCACCAAGCAGTGAAACCTTATCACTTATATCATATTGAGCGCCGAATCGAATTATGTAAGTATCTTTATACGAACGGTTACTCTTTGAATCTTCATATTCTGGATTGACGAAATCCACATTTAATGAATCATAACTCGACCAGGCAATCCATTGAAAATCTGCACTTAGTCGAAGCTGTGGAATAACCTGATATGCAACTCCACCAACAATGTTCATCGGAGTTGTAAGTTTTGCTGTGACATCTCCTCCCGGAAATGCATCAATTTCCTGAAGCTGTTCAGCACCGGTTACTGTAGCAGTTCCTTCAAATTCATATTCAACTTCACTTCTGAATGATGCACCAATTGAAAAATCTTTTATTGGTTTATACATTAAGCTGAAAGTATAACCGTAAGCAAAATTATCGCTGCCTTCAAGTTCAACATAAGCATCTCCGGCAAACGGAGCTTGTGAATTATTTCGTGTGATTAAAACATCCGCAAAGCTGTAAATAAATCCTGCACCTATCGAAAGGTTTTCAACAGGACTGTACGCGAATGTTATCGGTACCCAGAAAGTTTTTAGCTCAGTTTCCAGAGCAAGATATCTTCCAATCCAGCCATTACTCCAGTGAGTTCCTAATCCAAATGGTGTAGTCAATCCTAAACCTGCAGAAAAGGATTCAGTAAATGAGTGTGTTATGAATAAGTGGCTCGGAAAAAAAGCCTGACTCTTCATCCGGCTGATATCAACAGCAGGTGATACACCTCTAAATGAAGAACTTGGAGCTATCAGAGCACTGCCAAGTAAAAAATTTGTACCACTGAGTTGTGTCATTCCGGCAGAATTCCAGTAAATAGCAGAAGCATCGTTTGCGATTGCAGTGAATGCACCGCCGAGTCCCATCGCTTTTGCACCATGTTCATTAATCTGAAATCCGCCCGCAAGATTGACTTCAGCGAATAAACCAATCAGCATCAGGATCGTGTATAGATATTTTTTCAAATGGATCCCTCCTATATGAAATGATAAATAATGTTATTTAAGAACAAACTAAATGATTGAAAACAGCAGAACGCCTTTTTCAACCACAGAACCCTCATTGACGTAAATTTTTTCTATAGTTCCGGAAGCAGGTGCTTTCAGATCATTTTCCATTTTCATTGCTTCTAAAATAACTATTGAATCTCCGATTTCAACACTGTCACCTGAATTTTTCTTTATCTTAATAATCATTCCGGGCATTGGAGATTTGATTTCTGCATGTCGTTTAACTGATTGACCCGAACTTTCGAGAAGCTTTTTAGCTTTTTCTTGCAACAGTGTTCTCACAGTAGTTTCAAATTTATATCCATCAAAAAACAGATTAAAATTATTACTGTCTATTTCTTTTGAACTGAGCTCAAATATTTTGTTATTTATTTTTAAAAGATATGTATGATTGAAGTAAGAAGTTAATTTAATTTTATATTCAACATCATTAACGATTACTTCTTCATCTGATAAAATTTTAACTTCATATTTTGTATTGTCAACCTCTACAACAAATTCATTCATACATTTGCTCCTGCCATGAATTAGTTGAATCTTTCGAATCAATCTTCACATTAGCTGCGGTTGATTTGAATTTTAATAATGATGACAATATTGCTGCTGCTAATTCTTTTTCTTTTAAACCCTGCTCATTATCAGACTCATTAAATCCTTTTAAAAAATATTTCTCAAGAAAATTAATATTGATATCCCCTTTTCTAAACGATTGGTGATCAATGACTGATTTTAAAAAGGAAATATTTGTTGTAAATCCACTTATTACATATTCTGAAAGTGCTCCAATCATCCTATTGATAGAAGACTCTCTGGTATCTGACCAACTAATGAGTTTTGCAATTAATGGATCATAATTAAATGTAATGTGTGAACCTGCATCAAATCCCGAGTCCACTCTGATTCCCGGACCGGATGGTTGAAGATATCTTATTATCTGACCGGTTGAAGGAAGAAAATTATTCAATGGATCTTCAGCATAAATTCTGCATTCAATTGCATGACCATCAATTGATAGTTCGCTTTGTTTAATTGACAGCGGATTTCCGGCTGCGACTGATATTTGTTCTTTTACCAAATCCAATCCTGTGATTAATTCAGTGACAGGATGTTCCACCTGAAGCCGGGTGTTCATTTCAAGGAAATAAAAATTCTTTCTGGAATCCATCAGGAATTCGACTGTACCTGCATTATAATAATTGCATGCTTTAGCTGCATCGATTGCAGCCGAAGTTATTTTTTGTCTTGTTTTTTCATCAACAAAGGAAGATGGAGCTTCTTCAATTATTTTTTGATGTCTTCGTTGAATTGAACATTCACGTTCAAAGAGATGAACATAATTTCCCTGCTTATCTCCAAAAACCTGAACTTCAATGTGTCTGGGATTTTCAATAAATTTTTCAAGGTAAATTTCATCATTGGCAAAGGCTTTTAATGCTTCTCTCTTTGTTGCATCAAATGCCGATTCAAATTCATCTCTTGAAGAAATTTTTCTCATTCCTTTACCACCTCCGCCTGCAGAAGCTTTTGATAATATGGGATATCCAAGTTCTTCAGCAGAATTTAATCCGTCCTTGAGAGATGTTAAAGGTGAAGTAGTTCCCGGAACAATAGGCACACCACTCTTTGCCATAATTTTTCTTGCTTCAGTTTTACTTCCCATCAACGCAACGGATGTTGAGGACGGACCGATGAATGTAATTTTATTTTTTTCGATTGAACGTATAAAATCTGCATTCTCAGAAAAGAAACCATACCCGGGATGAATTGCATCTGCTCCGATTTCTTTAGCGAGTTGAATTATTTTTTCTTTGTTGAGATATGATTCTGATGCTTGAGAACTTCCGATGTGATAGCTTTCATCGGCAAACCGTGTGTGAAGTGAAGTAATATCTGCATCGGAATAAATCGCAGCAGATTTTATTCCCATTTCACGACAGGATCTTATAATTCTTACTGCAATCTCTCCTCTGTTAGCTATTAATATTTTTTTAAACAACCGATTCCTATTTTAATTCGACTATAGTTATTCCCTCTCCACCAAATTCGATTGGTGCAAAATAATAGTTTTTAACCTTTTCATGCTTGTCAAGAATATCTCTAACAGTTTTTTTCAATGCACCTGTTCCCTTTCCATGTAAAATTTCTATTCTATCCTGACCATTCATATATGAATCATCTAAAAACTTTATAATTTCAAAATCAACTTCTTCCGGCTTTCTTCCCCTTATATCAAGACGATGTTGTGGAATGATATTTTGTAAATTATGATGATGATTCTCTGCCTTGGTTTCTTTTGATGCATTTGCAATTACAAGTTCAGAAAGGTTCACCTGCATTTTAATTGAACCGGATTCAATCAGAGCTTTATTCCTTGCTGAATCAATTTGTAAAATTCTTCCTTGAGTAGAAGTTTCCCGTATCATCACAAAATTTCCAACTCTAAAATCGGATATATTTATCTCTGTTACAACTTCTGGTGAATAAAGATTTTGTGCCTCGGCTTTAAGTTCATCAATGATTTTCTTTGTTTCTTTAATTACGTTTTTCTGTGCGCCAGATTCACGGATTTCCTTAATAGTACTTTCAACTTTTTTGTTCACAGTTTTCAAAAAATCCTCAGCATCCGACTTTGCCTTTTTAAGTATCTCTCTCTTTTCTTTTTCAAGTCTGCCAATATTGGTTTTGTAAAGATCCGATAGCCCGGTTAATCTTGTATTTTCAATTTCAATATGCTTTAGTTTTTCTTCAAGCCGGTTTGATTTGGCTTCAATTTCAGAAAGAAATACTTCAAGCTTAAGTTTATCACTATCCATCATACCCGCAGCAGTATCAATTAATTTCTCATCAACTCCGATTCTTCTGGCAATTTCAAACGCATAACTTGAACCGGGAATACCAAGTTTGAATTTATATGTCGGCTTTAGTTGTTCGTGATCAAATTCCATTGCGGCGTTGATAAAACCACTTTCGGAATTTGCAATTAGCTTTAAACTACCGTGATGCGTTGAAGCAAATACTAATGCACCTTTGTCTCTGAGTTTCAGTAAAACAGCAGAAGCAAGTGCTGAGCCTTCTGTCGGATCGGTACCGGTTCCAACTTCATCGAGCAGAACGAGAGTATTTTCATCACTGACAGATAAAATATTTTTTAAGTTTGTAAGATGTGAACTGAATGTCGAAAGATCATCTTCTAATGATTGTTCATCTCCAATATCAACCAACACATTGTTGAACAGATGGAAGTTTGAATCCGGATCAACCGGGATGTGGATTCCTGATTGAAGCAGAAGCGATAGTAATCCGATTGTTTTCAACACAACTGTTTTCCCGCCGGCATTCGGACCAGTAATTACGATGACCCTTTGCTCATCTAATTTAAAATTCAGTGGAATAGTTTTATCTCTTCCAAGTTTCTTTAACAACACCGGATGTCTTGCGTCGTTAATATGAAAATCGAGATCATTTTTAATAGTCGGAAATGATCCTATAATTTCAATTGAATATTTAGCACGTGCAAATACCGTATCAACATAAGAGATGGTTAATAATGAATCTTTAATTTTATCACTGTTTCTTCCGATCAATGCAGTAACATCTTTCAAAAGCCTCTCGATCTCTCTTTTCTCCGCAAACCCAAGAGTAATAATTTCATTGTTGAGTTCGAGAGTTTGTTCGGGTTCAATATAAACTGTTTGTCCTGTTGCTGATTCAGAATGAATGAATCCTCTTATTTGCCGCTTATGTTCAGCTTTAACAGGGATTACCATCCGACCGTCACGAAGTGTCAGATAATCTTCTCTTACAATACCATCTGTTTCAAGTGTTTTCATAATACTGCTGATAGATTTGACAAGTGAGTTTTGTTTTTCTCTTATTTGTTTTCGTATCTCTGAAAGTTTCTGACTTGCTTTTTCTTTGATATCTCCATTTTCATCAATTACTTTTTCAATATGATTTTCCAGCAGTTTATCGTTGAACAATGAGCTCAGTTGTTCTGATAATAATGGAGCGATAGATGAATTGTTTTTAAGGAACTGATATAAACTTCTTGAGTTTTTTAAGAGCTTTAGTATTTCTAAAATTTTTTTTGCACTCAGAACCACACCTTCTATCTTGCTTTGAGAGATGGATTCGAATATATCTGGAATAAAATCTATTTGAGGCGGAATATTTCGAATTAAAATTTCTTTTGCTTCTGAAACCGTTTGACCTTCTTTTAAAATTTTATTGAGATTAAAAGTCGGAATCAGTCCAAGAATTTGTTTCCTCCCGGTCTCTGTTGAAGAATAATTTGCAAGAGTTGAAAGTACCTTGTGGAATTCTAATTTATCCAGTACAACCTTATCCATCATTATTCAGTGTCTTTTTCATTGATATAATCTTCAATCAATTTCCGCGGCTCTGGTGTATAGTAACTTATGTACTGGATAGTGTAATGAATTACATTTAATGTGGGAGTGTATAATAGCGATTCTTTTTTTGTTTTGTTATCCGGTAAATCGAAAATATTCAGAACAATAAAGATCACACTCAGGAAAAAAAGTATTTGAAGAGCCCCGACAACTCCTCCAGCGATCTGGTTGATTAAATTGTTTACTTTATCAAATGGATGAACAACGCGCTTCAAGAAAACGAATAGGGTCATTATTGAAATAAAAATAAAAATCCCGCCAATTATTTCAGCGAGATAATATTCAATTCTAAAAAGACTCTCGATGAACAAACCAAGTTTACCGGCAAAAAAAACTGCTGCAACAACTGCGAGTATGAATCCGATTAATCCGACAAGTTTTCTGATGAAACCATCTTTGAAACCAAGAATGAATCCTATAATCACCCCTGCGATAATTAAAATATCAAGAAGGATCAACTTGCACCAAGAAATTTCTCAACAGCTTCTTTAACAGCTTTACCATCAGCTAATCCTTTCAATTCTTTAACAGCCACAGGCATGAGTTTTGGAAAATCGGCTTTCGATTTAGCGCCGATCTGTTCTGCCAAAGATTTTATTTTTTCAGATATTTCTTCGGGTGAAAGCTGTTTTGGAAGATAGGATTTGATAATGTTTAATTCTGCTTCTTCTATTGAAGCCAAATCGTTTCGTCCGGCTTTATTGTATTCTTCCATTGCTTCTTTACGTTTTTTTGCTGCGGATGTGAGAAGTTTAATTTCTTCTTCTTCATTAAACGATTTTCCTGAACCGCTTTTTTCAAATTCCAATATCAAAGCTCTTATTGATCTGATTGTCTGAAGCCTGAGAGTGTCATTAGCTTTCATTGCTTCTTTCAGATCACGATTTATTTTTTCTGTTAAATTCATGTTATCCTCTAAAAAATCTTTTAATTATTGTTAGACAGATGATCCATCATTTGACAAATATTCCCTGACACAGCCTGATAATTCTGGAACAGTGAGTTCACAAATTCACCAATATCTTCAGGAGTAATCCACTTCTCAAAATCAGCATCCTTCATCCATTCTCTGTTTGCAGGAGTATCAATGATGTACGGTGCAATTGCATTAGCCGAGAGATTTATTTTTTTCCCTTCCTCACTCAACGTTTTTATTAAATGAATTACACCGGCTTTAGAAATT
Source organism: Ignavibacteriota bacterium (assembly GCA_013285405.1). Lineage (NCBI taxonomy): Bacteria > Pseudomonadati > Ignavibacteriota > Ignavibacteriota bacterium. The sequence continues at coordinate 3,376,282 of CP053446.1, forward strand.
CCATAAGCAGCTTTTCCGGCTTCAGCATCCAGTCCGGTGTATGCAGCGGTCAAACAAATTGAACCTGAGTGAGAATCCTTCACCAGTAGAGAAAAATATTTTGCAATCAGAAAACTGGTTTTAAGGTTCATATTTATCATTCTGTCAAAGTAGCCAATCTCTGTTTCCCAGATATTTTTTCCACCGTAAAATCCTCCGACAGTACTAAAAAGATAAAATATTTTTTCCCTTGAAGGGGTTATCTGAGCAAATGCTTTTTTAATATTTAGTTCTTCCGATAGATCGTTGATAGTAATTAATTTTACGTTTGGGTTTGATCGATCTTTATGCTTGAAATCGAACAAATAAATATTGTCATATTGCTTTTTAAGAAGTACTTCAGTTACACCGTTTCCGAGTGCACCGCTTGAGCCAAAAATTAGAAGTTCCTTAGTCAATTTTTTTTCCTTTGATTAATAAATTTTGCAGTTACCGGGAAATGATCACTGTAGCCGCCAAGATATCTGCTTCCTCCGTAAGTCGGGAAAGGAGTTCCTGCATACTGTCCGGTTTTTGTAACTATAAATTCAGGTTTGAATATTTCAAATGACCCGCAAAGATATTTATAGCCCATTCCTGTAACTAATGATCCTGATATAATTACCTGATCTAATAAATTCCAGTCATCTTTGTATTTATATGATCCTTCGCCGTTTTCGTAAACCTCATAAGAGACATTAAATAATTCTTTCTCCGAAGCAAATTCAAAATCACTTTGCAGGGAATCACATTTTAGCGGATGTGCTTCGAGCTCTTCTAAGATAGATTTATCTGTTGGTTCATCATTAAAATCGCCAATGATAATCAGCATTGCATTTGAATCAGCAGCGAAAATCCTATCAACTGATTTGCGCAAAGTCTGTGCAGCAGCAATCCGGTTAGGTTCAGATTCAATCTGACCGCCTCTTCTCGATGGCCAATGATTAACAAATACAGTAAAAACATCCTTGTCATTCATAAGCAGATTTACACCAACAATTAATCTTGTGGGCCAGCCATCAGCCAGATGAACAGTATCAGCCAGCATACTCAGCAACTTAAATTTTTCTCTTTTAAATATTAATCCGTTATCAATTCCCCTGTTATCAGGTGATTCAATATACGCAACATCGTAACCCAAATCTGGTAAATATCTGTTTACCATTTCAGCCAGAACAGCTTCATTCTCAACTTCGCAAACACCGAGTATATCAGGTCCTTGTCCATTATTCATCATTCTGATTACTCTTGAGTGATTATACATTTTTTTATCGAGACGATCTTCTGTCCATTCTAAATCAGAACCCGGTAAAAATTCTTTATCGTCTTTTAACGAATCATCAACGGTATCAAAAAGATTTTGCAAATTCCAGGAACCGATAAATAGTGTGTCATTATCTGTTTGACAGGAAACTACTCCGGAAAAAATTACAAACACAAGTACAACAAATATATTTTTCATAAATTTTACTCCGATACTAATCTATTTTTATTCTTATCGTACAGCTCCAGACTGTCGTTAATTATCTTGTAAGCTTCCTGTTTCCCTAAAAAATTTTTAACTGTTACTTGCTTGTTCTCAAGTTTTTTATAATCTTCAAAAAATCTTTGAAGTTCGACCATTGTATGCGGAGGTAATTCAGAAAGATCATTAATATAATTCAGCGCTATATCGTTTTTAGCTACTCCGATAATTTTATCGTCTTTCATTTTCTCATCAACCATATGCATCACACCAAGTACACGTGTTTCAATTATGCAAAGCGGGTCAACATCGATTGAACAGATTACCAATATGTCAAGCGGATCATTATCTTCACAATAGGTTTGAGGGATAAATCCGTAATTCGCAGGATAATGTACTGCTGAGAAAAGTACACGATCTAGTTTTATCAAACCACTGTTCTTATCCAACTCATATTTGGCTTTTGAACCTTTGGGTATTTCAATTATACTATTTACAACCTGAGGTGCTTCGCTTCCGGGATTAACTTGATGCCAAGGATTCATATTTTCTTGGAAATTTTTGTAATTCTATCTTACAAAATAATGATTTGTATTATTATGAATACAGGTAAAAGAATTATTAAGGAAAATTTTAATATGTAGCTGAAAAAAATCAGGCATCTTTATATTATTTTCTTCTGCAACTGTCTTTACCATAAAATTAGGACCATTGCCAATATATGTCATACTCCCGAAATAAACTGCACCAATACAAATTGCTTTCAATATTTCTTCCGGAATCCCCGCGATTAAATTTGCAGAGTTTGCACCAAGTCCCAAAGCTAATGAGTGAAATGTTACTGCAGTAGGTGTGTTATCTAAAAAACTGCTTAACAATCCAGTGTAATAATAAAATTCAGTTGCTGAAGTAATTCCAAACGATTTTGCATTCACTTCAAGATAAAGAAGACAAGGCACCATTGTTACAAAAATTCCTAAAAACAAATAAGCAACTTCCTGAATCGGCATCCAGGTGAAATTATTTGATATCCGTAAAAGTCTTGGTGTAAACAGAATTGATAAATAACCGGCAATCATAATTACTGCTTCTCGAATAAATTTAAAGTAATGATTTGAATGCATGACCGTAACGTATTCTTCATTAAGAAACGCAACTGCTAAAATCACTATGAGCAGAAAAATAAAATTACGCTTGCCCTCAAGTTTTAAAGGTCTGATTGATGATTTATCAATAGCAATCGAAGTAATGTCTTCTTTTTTATGATAGTACATATCCGAAATGTAATAGATTATTAAAAGCAGCAGATTCACAAATAACCATTCAGGGAAGAGTCTGAAAAACCATTCGAATGGTGCGCCTCTCAGATACATCATAAACAATGGCGGATCTCCCAGCGGAGTCAATAGTCCTCCGCAGTTGGCAACTATTCCGATAAAAAATAAAATGGTATGAACTTTATATTTTCTTTGTTTGTTTGTTTGTATGATTGGACGGATTAAAAGCATTGCAGCTCCGGTTGTTCCGATGAATGAAGCTAACACTGCACCAGTAGTCAAGAACAAAGTATTAATACCCGGTCTGGCTTCGATATCTCCTGATAAATATATTCCTCCCGTGATCGTAAACAATGTTCCGAGAAGTATTATAAATGGTACATAGTCGAATAATAAAGTTTCAATTAATTTATCGCTTAGTCCATTTGCTAATAAATAAATTATAACCGGTAGGCTCAAAACAATTGCAACGAGTAATTTGTTTTTGTTCTTTTCCCAGAAATGATTCCAGAAAAGCGGAAAGATTGCTATTGATAAAAGCATCAATAGAAAAGGAATAAGTGATAAAATATTTATGCTGGCTAATTCAGGTTCCATGTAGAAAATTTAAAATTACGAATACATATTTTGGGTGGGGAATAAAAATAATATCCTGCAAATATTTGTGATTCTGTAAATCTTTATAGACAACATTAAATTTCGTGTCTCGTCACTACTCCATGAAGTTTATTGTATGGAAAGTTATAGAAGCTCGCAAATGATGGAGTTATTTTTTTAATGAATGAATAAATCCTGAAAAACATTTTTGTTGTTTTAATATCATCAACACCGTAAAAAATAACTTTCTCTGAGATTCCCTGTCGTTTAAACAATTCAGGTAAATTAGGAATTTGCATATACCCAACTGAAACGGACATTCCATATAATCCTTTCGAATATTCTTTCATCTCGGAAAACTCAATTCCATAAGGAACATCAGCCGTTTCGACAGCGAATAAAATATTTTTCTCATAAATAATTCCGCTTCTTATTATGCAATGAACAACATAAGGCGGAACTTTATCCAAAACTCTTGCAAAAAAAACTGCTTCTCCTTTTAACACCGGTTCTGAGGAATAAATTTGTTCAAAGTTTGTGATGAAAATGTCAAGATCCAGTGCGCGGAACTTTTTCCTGAGCATATCAGAACCTTTAAGCCATATCTGAATCAAAGACATTACTAGTATAGCGATTATGATTGACCAGTATCCACCAGCAGGAATTTTTGTAAATACTGCAACCATATAAGCTAAATCAAACAACAATACAAATACCGCAAAGAATAATTGAATTTTCAATCTCTTGTTCCAGAAAACCCAGACAAGAAATAACGCACTGATGGTCATCGTTGCAGTAACAGCAAAACCGTAAGCTGCAGATAAATTTTCTGAAGATTTAAAAATTAATACCATCAGTAAAACTGCAGCCAGCAGCATCCAGTTTACTGAAGCAATATAAATCTGAGATCTCAGTTCAGTAGAAGTGTATTTGATTTTCATTAATGGAAATATCCGAAGGTTTATCCCTTGAAAGACTAAAGACATAACTGCACTGATCATAGCCTGAGATGCAATAATAGTCGCAAGTAAAGCGAGAATTAAAAATGGAACATACAAAACCGGAGAAATGTTATTCACCGAAGAGAAAAGAATTTGCAGCGTTGAACCAGCAGTTAACAAAAAAGCTCCCTGACCAAAATAATTTATTACTAACGCAATTACTACAAATATCCATGCATACCTAATTGATTTTCCTCCCAGATGTCCCATATCCGCATAAAGAGCTTCACCGCCGGTCGCACAAAGAATTACATCACTTAAAACCAGGAATGAAACAAAGCCATTATGAAAAAGCATATTTAGCCCATGCACCGGGTTAATAGCTTTTAATATAAATAAATTATCAAACACGTAATATGATCCAGCAAGAAAAAGACTAATGAACCAAATCAACATTATTGGACCAAATGATTTAGCAATTTTATCCACTCCTCTTGCTTGAACTGAAAACAAAAGAATTGTTATAATGCACGTAACTAAAACTATCAGAGGCAGAGTAATCTGACTAAACTCAGGAATTAGCTGCAGACCTTCAACCGCTGAAAGAATGCTAATTGCCGGTGTGATAATGGCATCTCCAATAATTAACGATATTCCGAGGTAAGCGAGCGCAGAAGCTAATCCAAGTTTTTTCCCTTTTTTTAAAGTGCGTGCTAATGATTCTTTCAGAACAATAATACCTCCTTCACCATTAATACTCAGCGACATTCCAAGCCAGGCATATTGAATTGTTACAATAAAAATCAGCGTCCAGAAGATGAGTGATAATACTCCGATTACATTTTCTTCAGTCGGTTTGATAAGGAAGAATATTATTGTGAGTGTATAAATTGGGCTGGTGCCAATATCACCAAATACAATCCCCATTGCTCGCACAACTTCGCTGAATGAAGTTGATTTAGTGTTTTCGTTATTCACTACACCGTTTGCTTACAAAAGTTAATGTGCAGTTATAATCGATATTAAATTTCAAATGATGTCTGAATCGAGTAATCATAGTCTCAATATTTTAAATGCAGAATTTCATTTGTTATAAAAGAATTCAAAAGATTGACTCAAATATATTAAACATGTTCGGATAACATCGCTGCTATTCTGATTAAATTTTTGTAAGATTAATAGGTTTCCACTCAATCATCGATTGAAATACCGGTTTATCATTTCCTGACTTAACCGCATCTACATAAAATGATGATGGGTTTGTACTAATCTTCTCTCTTCTCAATTCTATCGTATCAGAAAATTTTGTTTCTGAGTTGAATGAAACGGTTAGTGTATTTATCACATTATTATGATGGAAATCAAGATCAAAACAATTTAACATCATATCAACGTATCGGACGTTATTAGTGTGCTGATTTAAATCAATTTCAGAATAACGGACTTGTGTTGAATAAATATTTTCTGTTCTTGATGGAATATTTATTTTTTGAGGAAGTTCAGTTAACGCATCTTTTGAAAAAAGCATTTTGGAATCAGGAAATAATTGTGTGAGAATTTTTGGACGAAATGATTTTGAATCGAGCAGAATCCATGCAGAAGTTCCTTTGCAAATAACTCTATTTGCAGAATCCATCATCAGATAATCTCTGATTGAATAAAGTTTATATTGTTTCTTTGGCCAGGTTTGAATTTTGATTTGATCTGAAAATTTCGGGTAGTCTATAAATTCAAACTTCGCCCAGGACAGAACCCAGATCAATCCCTTCGAAACAAAATCCGAAAATCCAAAATGCAATCGTTCCGCATCATTTGAAGCTGCATCTTGAAAGTAATCGAGAACCACACTCACTTTCATTCGATTAAATGCATCAACATCAGTTGAGCGAATTTTAAAAGAAGTTTCCCAGATTGAGTTCATAGTTTATCAAATTATTAAGTTCTGATGATGACAATATAAAAAATTATTTCCGCTGCCGTAATTTTTGAATTAACGTGTCACGATAATTCATTCTTCAACAGTCTGTATTTTTTTAATTGAAGTTTCAATTTTCTGAAATGTTTTATTTGGATTGCCAAGAAACTCTTCATTTTTTATCCGAATAAATTTTATCCTAAACGTTTCAAGATATTTCTGTCTTGCTTTATCATAATACTTTTATTCAGGAATTTCGTGAATCTTACCCTCAAGCACAACAGCAAGTATTAATTCGTAACAATAAAATTCATGCTTCAATGATTTGTAAAATTCTGACCGAATATAAACATTAGAGTTATCCAACTCATTCATTTTGACTTAATAATAAAATAATTAAACGTAAATAGAATTAATAAATTAATATGTAAGATCTGATGATATATTTAATAAGTTGCTATAATTTAATTGCACTTGCATTTAAATAAAAAAAACTGAAAGTTAATTTGTCAAAGATAAAAAGGAAATTTTATGAAACAGTTTTTAATTTCGACCTTAGTACTGGTATTTTCTCAATTGATATTCACTCAGACAATTCCAAATCTGCCGATACCCATTGGTGGAGGTAATGCTGAAGTTTGGCATAATAATATTTATTATTTCGGAGGTTCCGATAGCTGGTCAGGTAATACAATTTATCCGCGAATTTATAAGTTCGATGGTGCAAATTGGAGTTATTACGATTCAATCCCTGATAACAAAGTATGGGATGCTGAGACAATACTTTATGGAGATTACGTTTACCTATTTGGTGGGTGGCCATTCGGTTCCGAACTAAACAGAAGATATGATCTTAACACAGGAGATTGGGTGTATCTAGCTAATAGCCCAAACACAAATCAGACTTATGGTTTAACCGCCGAAGAAGTAAATGGAAATATTTATCTTTTTAATGCTTTTGGAGAAGTATTCGAATATAATATTTCTGGTGATTCGTGGACTTCAAAAACACCCAACACTGTGGAGGGAGGATGGGGCTTGAGTTCCATTCTATATCAGAATGAGGTTTATATTCTTGGATGGAACGATTCAGCGTTTTATAAATATACTCCTTCAACCGATTCCTGGACGCAACTAAGTGTTTCTCCCTACCAGGTCGATGCTTGTTCATTTGGTATTATGAATAATCTCATCTACGCTATCGGTGGGAACGCTGGCGGATCATCCGGTGCGAGTTACAAAAGTATGATGGTTTATAATATATCTTTTAATTCCTGGACAATCAGCTCTCAGGAATTAAGTTCCAAAAGAGACTGGATGGCAACTGCTGAGTACGAAGGAGGACTGTATGTCTTGGGAGGAATTGATTCAGTCGATATCGCAGTTGACATCGTTGAAGAGATGGTTTCACAGAGCACACAAGTGGTTAATACTGGGATGGGAATTTCAGAAGAATATTCCCTTGAGCAGAATTATCCCGATCCATTTAACCCCAGCACAAAGATCGCCTATTCTATTCCCAGTTTATCTTTTGTAAAACTGAAAGTTTATAATGAATTGGGTAAGGAAATAAAAACTTTAGTAGATGAAGAGGAACCTGCTGGAAATTATTTGGTTGAATTTGATGGGGCAAATCTTCCCAGTGGAACGTATTTCTATCAATTAATTGCTAATAATATTTCTGAGACAAAGAAGATGATTCTCCTTAAATAGCTCAACCGACTTTTTGAAGGCAACATAAAATCTAAAATAAAAAAGGTGAGTTAGCAGCTCGCCTTTTGCAATTGTGATAGATTCTCAACTGAATATTGTTTGGATTTTTTTATAAATATTTTGTCTCCACCGGGACGTTTCTTAAAACTAAGTTTATAATTGTTTAATTTTTAATCCCGTTAGGGATGATATATAAAATTATTGTCGCCACCCTCCTTTTTAAAATTCTATATATAAAAAATAAACATAGGGCAAAACTAGATGTTCATTTTACAATTTAAACTTACGCATCAATTTCTTATTTTCAATCTAACAATTCCCTCAATTAAATTTTTTAATGATGAAAAATAAAACATTCGTAATTGTTGATGCGATGGCAATGGCTTACAGAGCATACTTTGCATTCATCAACCGACCATTGACTACAAAAAGCGGTGAACCAACCTCCGCAGTATTTGGATTTATGAACCAGCTTGTTAAAGTGCTTGAAGATCATAAACCTGATTATATCGCTGTCGCTTCTGATTCAAAAGAAAAAACTTTTCGTCACGAAATTTATAAAGAATACAAAGCAACACGCGAAGCAATGCCGGAAGATATGATTCCGCAAATAGGAAGGATAAAAGAAATTGTTGAGTTGCTGAATATTCCCCTTTATATAAAACCCGGATATGAAGCTGATGATATAATCGGAACAGCAGTTCGTCTTGCAGAAAAAAAAGGAATGATTTCGTACGCCGTTACTCCTGATAAAGATTATATGCAATTAGTTAGTGATAAAACAATTATTGCAAAACCCGGTCGGGGATCTGACGAAGTTTCTTTCTTTGATGTAAAAAAAGTAAAAGAAAATTATGGATTCGAACCGAAACAAATGATTGACTACCTGGCTTTAGTTGGCGACAGTTCTGATAATATTCCTGGTGTAAAAGGCGTTGGCGAAAAAACCGCTCTTCCATTAATTCAGCAGTTTGGTTCGATAGAAAATCTTTATAAAAATCTGGATAAGGTTGAGAAAGAAGGAACGAAGAAAAAGCTGGAAGAAAATAAAAACAATGCTTTTCTTTCAAAAGAACTTGCTACAATTAATTGCAAGGTTCCAATGGAAATAGATTTTGAGAAAGCTAAGTTTAGTAAACCCGATGTTGATAAAATGCGTGAAGTTTTTGTTGAATTAGAATTTAATAGTTTGTTTACAAGATTACTTAAAATTTATGATCTGGAAAATCAGAAACAGGAAATCAAAGAAGAAGAATTTTCAAATGCATCAACTTTTGATAAATCAAAATCAAAGTATGAACTTATCACAACAAAAAAAGATGCAGAAAAGCTAGCAGAAAAATTAGGTAAAAAAGAGTTGATAGTATTTGATACAGAAACCGATTCACTAAATCCATTTGAATTAAATATTGTCGGTGCTTCTTTTTCAACAAAAGCAGGAGAAGGATTTTTTGTAGCGATTGATCCCGGAAGCAGAATATTTTCCGATGGTAAAGAAAGATTACCTGTTGATGATTTTAAAAAAATATTCAAACCGCTATTCGAGAATAAAAAAATTAAAAAAGTTTGTCAAAATGGTAAGTATGATATTTCGGTTATGCGCAGTCTTGGAATTAGAGTAGAGAATTTTTATTTCGATACTATGATTGCCAGCTATATATATGATCCCGATGAAAAACACGGAATGGATGATCTCTCAGAAAAGTATTTGAATTATAAACCTATTCCACTTTCCACACTGATTGGTGAGAAGAAAGATCCAACCAAAATTTATGATGCAGAGGTTGAAAAACTTTCAGATTATGCTGCTGAAGATGCTGACATAACATTTCAACTTTATGAAATTCTCAGCAAAATAATTACAAAAGATAAACTTGAAAAAGTTGCATTCGATGTTGACTTCCCGCTTATTCCTGTACTCGAAGCAATGGAATATGAAGGCGTTAATATTGATAAATCAGCACTTGAAAGTTATAGCAAGGAGTTGCAAAAGCTGATTAATGGTTATACAAAAAAAATATATAAATCTGCGGGTGAAGAATTTAACATCAGCTCACCAAAACAATTGCAGGTAATTCTTTTTGAAAAACTTGGATTGGAATCAGGCAGAAAAACTAAAACCGGATTTTCAACAGATGCCCGTGCACTTGAAAATCTTCGAGGCGAACACGAAATAATAGAAATGATTTTGAATTATCGTCAGGCTTCAAAATTAAAATCAACATACACGGATTCGTTACCCAATCTTATAAATCCAAAAACCGGAAGAGTTCATACAGATTTCAATCAAACAGTAGCAGCAACAGGAAGACTTTCAAGCTTGAATCCAAATCTTCAGAATATTCCTATTCGGACTGAGATGGGAAAAGAAATTCGAAAAGCATTTGTTCCCCGCGATAAAAATTATTTTTTGATAAGTGCAGACTACAGTCAGATTGAACTTCGATTACTTGCAGCGATTTGTAAAGATGAAGCATTGATGAAAGCTTTCAAAAATGGAGAAGATATTCACAGAAGTACCGCTGCTCTTGTTTTCATGGTCGATCCGATAGATGTTACACCTGATATGCGAAGAAAAGCAAAAGAAGTTAACTTCGGAATTTTATATGGGATTGGTCCATTTGGTTTGAAAACAAGATTAGGAATTCCACAAGCTCACGCAAAAGAAATTATTGATCTTTACTTCAATACTTTCAAGAAAGTAAAAAACTATATGGAAGATTCAGTCAGTAAAGCTAAAGAAAAAGGATTTGCTGAAACTTTACTTGGACGAAGAAGATTTCTCAAAAATATTAATAGCAATAACAGAGTTGTCCGTCAGTTTGAGGAAAGAGTTGCTATCAATATGCCGATTCAAGGTACGGCTGCTGATATGATAAAACTTGCGATGATAAAAATTCACAATGAATTTGAAAAAAGAAAGTTCAAAACTAAAATGGTTCTTCAGGTTCATGATGAACTATTGTTCGATGCTCATAAAGATGAAGTTGATGAATTGCGTCCGCTCATAAAAAAAATTATGGAATCAGCTTTACCTCTTGATGTTCCGATTGTTGTTGATACAGGAGTTGGTGATAATTGGCTGGATGCGCACTAACCAGAGTAAGAGTATGAGTAAGAGTAAGATTGGAAGAGAAAAGATAAAAAAAATTCTTCTTATCAAACCACGTGGTATTGGTGATATAATTCTTTCCACAATAGTTCTGGAAAATTTAAAATCCGCATTTCCCCATTCCGAAATTCATTATCTGACAGAAACATTTGCTCGCAGAGCGGTTGAGAATAATCCTTTTGTATCAAAGATTATAACTTTTAATAAAAAAGATTTTGTCCTCTCAATTATTAAAAAAGTCAGGAGAGAAAAGTATGATTTGGTTTTTGATCTCTGGTCAAATCCAAAAACTGCTCAAGTTACTTTTCTGTCCGGTGCAAAATATCGGGTTGGTTTTGAAAAGCATGGTAGAAAATACGCGTATAACTTTCTCGGTAAAAATGGAACGATGGGAAAACATGCTGCAGAAGATAATCTTGTTTTGTTGAATGCGTTTGATATTCCAATCATCTCAAAGAAAGTAATTTATAAAACGACTGAACAAGAAAAAGAATTTGCAGAAAAGTTTTTGAACAGTTTAAATCATCAGTATGAATTGAAATTGATTAGCATTATTCCATCTGGAGGATGGGAATCAAAAAGATGCGATCCTGTGAAATGGATTGAAATTTGTAATGAGATCAATAAAAAGTATAACGTAAAATTTTTAATTCTCTGGGGACCTGGTGACGAGAAAGATTCCAAAATTATTTTCGATGCACTTAAAACAAAATCAATTTTAATACCTGAAACAAACTTTGGTCAGTTATCAGCACTAATTGAAAAATGTGATCTTGTTATCGCAAATGATTCGGGTCCGATGCATGTTTCTGCTGCACTTGGCAAACCAACACTCGGAATTTTTGGACCGACAGATCCTGAAGCACATCGACCATTTGCAGAAAATTCTTCTTACGTAATTCATTCGGAATTGTTTTGTATAATCTGCACGAAGCTTGTCTGTCCGTATAAACACGAATGTATGCTCGAATTGCCGATTGAAAAGGTGATGAAAGAAATTGACAAGCTAATAAAATTTGTTATCTGATTTTCACTTTTTTCGATTTGAAATTGCTTCATCAAAAAATGAATTCAGTTTTTCTGCAAATCGTTTAAAAGCAAATTCCGCTTCAAAAGTTGCTTTGGCATTTATTCCAAAATTCTTCACCAACAATGGATCACGAGTTAACTCCAAAATTCCATCTATTAATTCTTCAGGTTTTGAAATATTGAAAAGTAAACCATTCTTTCTGTCTTCAACAAACTCATCATTACCAGGAATGTCTGAAGCTATAATTGGTAATCCACAAGAAGCGGCTTCTAATAATGCGAGTGAGAATCCTTCTGATCTGGATGGAAGTAAAAAGATATCCATCGCTTTGTAATATTCATAAATATTGTCAACATATCCAGGCATTATTATTCTCGTTTCTGAAATGCCAAATGTTCCTGCATACTCAATAACCTCATTTTGATTTTCATCAGGAATGCCAATGATGAGCAGAACAAATTTTGCATCAAGTTTTGAAAATACCTCGAACAAAATATCAAACCCTTTTCTTTCTTTATGAAACCAACTTGATATTCCAAGAACAATTTTGTCATTCAATTGAAATTGATTACGAATTTTCTCGCCGGAAATTGAATCGATATTCTCAGGAATTTCAGTCGTGTTGTGAATCGTAAAAACTTTATTCTTTTTTATTCCTTCTTGAATCAAACTCTGTGCAACACCATTACTGCAAGCAATCATATAATCAAAATATTTGTTATACAGGAATGACCCAATAATTGGAGTGCTTAATGAGATATTTTGTCTGTATGCAACACTAATAATTTCTTTTTTCAATTTTGATTTCAACTTCATTACAACTTTTCTATCTTGAGAATGATATGCGACAATAAAATCAGTATTCTGCAATTTGCAATTGCTCAGAATATTTTTTACCAAAGTTGAATTTTTCTGTTTGCTATCAAACTCGATTACAGGTATTCCTTTTTCCAAAGCTCTTTTTTTTGTTAGTGAATCTTTCGAAACGACAAGTTTTACCGAATGACCTGAATCAATTAATGCTTTAGAACTCAATACAGCCATCTTTGCACTCCCTGCAAAGCCATCACCAAAACTAAATTGAATAATATTAGCTTTCATCCTGATTATTCGTTTCTTATAATAATTTTTTTTATGCTTAATTTTGTAATGAAATAGTAAACAATGCTATTTCAAAATTACAAATAATTGATTGATGGATTAAATAATGCCAAAAGAAATTCCTGCTTGTAAAAGATTTTCAGGGTATAAACCATGTTTTCCAGATCATAACTGCTGGGAGGATGGATGCAAGGATTACATTCCTGTCGGGAAAAAGATTCTGATAATAAATCTCGATGCGATGGGCGATGTGTTGATGACAACTGCTCAACTGCCATCAATAAAACGGAAATATCCTGAATCAACTATTTACTGGATAACTTTAAAAAATGCTGCTCCCCTTCTTCTCAACAATCCTTTGATTGATCACGTTTATAATTTTGATGCAAGTTCTTTACTAATACTTCAACAAATGAAATTTGACTTTGTGATGAATGTTGATAAATCTCAGCAATCTTGTGCTTTATTGAATAGTATTAATGCTCAACAAAAACGTGGATTTGGTTTGAATGAAAATGGTAAAATTATCCCAGTTAACGAAGGTGCAAATTACAACTATAAACTTGGTATGGATGATCATTTCAAATTTAAAATTAATCAAAGAACTGGTCAGGATTATTTAGCTGAAACGTTTGAACTTGATTTTAAAAGAGATGAATACATTCTTGAACTAACACAAGATGAAAAGGACTTTATAGAAAAATATAAAAAGAAGGTTGGTATCGGAAAAAAAGATAAAGTGATTGGATTCAATACAGGCTGCTCCGAGTTATACCCAAACAAAAAAATGACTATCGAACAACATATTTATCTGATACGAAAATTATTGAAGAAGAAATACAAGATTATTTTACTCGGCGGTCCAGAGGATACAACACGAAATAAAGAAATCTATTCACACTTTAATGGTAAAATTATAAATTCGCCAACAACAGAAGGTTTAAGACGAGGTATTTGTTACGAAAGTATTCCAGATATAATAGTTACGGGTGATTCTCTTGGAATGCACATAGCTATTGGTCTAAAAAAATATGTCATCGTATGGTTTGGTGTAAGTTGCTGGACAGAAATTGATTTATATGAACGTGGGGTTAAGCTGTTTCAGGAAGATTTGTTCTGTTCTCCCTGTTGGAAGAAACAATGTCCATACAATCTTGAGTGCATAAAGATGATTGATCTTGATAGAATTATTTTGGAGATAGATAACTATTTTAATTAGCTCATAATATCATTTGATGATTACTACAAATCCATTTCAAAATATTAACCAAAGAAATAAACCATTATTACTCGATGGTGCAATGGGTAGCTATCTCCAACAGAAAGGATATGAAACGGATGATGTTTTATGGACAGCAAAACCTAATCTTATTCAACCTGATGCTATCAGGAATATACACAAAGATTATATTGATGCGGGAGCAGATATAATAACAACCAATACTTTCAGAACAAATCCAGCAGCTCTCTTAAAATCTGGAATCAATGATCTTTCTGTATATGTGAGCGAAGCAGTGAGTTTAGCAAAACAAGCAACCGAGGGAAAAAAAGTTTTGATCGCTGGTTCAAATCCTCCAGCAGAAGATTGTTATCAGAGAGCCAGAGCTTTGACTAATAATCAACTTGAGATGAATCATAAACAACATATTGATTTACTTATAGATAACGGGGTTGATTTTATTTTAAATGAAACTCAAAGTCATTTAGATGAAATCAAGATAATTTGTCAACACTGTGATGGGAATGCAATCCCATATGTCCTCAGTTTATATCTTGATGAAAAATTAAAATTGTTATCAGGAGAAAGTTTTGAATTTATTATTTCATTTTTAAAAGAACATAATTCGTTGGCGATTGGTATAAATTGTATTTCCCCGGAATTATTTACAAGAATAGTTGGGAGCATAAATTTACCAGAGAACTGGGGTTTTTATTTAAACTGCGGAAGCGGCAAACCAACTGATCATATTATTCATTGTGGTGTTTCACCTGATGAATACATTAAGTTGGTAAAGGAATCACTTCAATTTCATCCTTCATTCATCGGTGCATGTTGTGGATCTTCTCCAAAACATATTAGAAAAATCAGAGATTTTCTTGATGAGCGGTATAGCAGTTAATTCACCAGCAAAAATTAATCTCGGTTTGAACGTAATCCGCAAGCGTAATGATGGCTATCATGATATTGAAACAATTTTTCTTCCTCTTCTTTTATGTGATACCATCACATTCGCAAAGTCAAATGAGCTTAAGCTAAAAACCAATTCGGATTTATTAAACAATAGCTCTGGAAATTTGGTGCTAAAAGCAATTGAGCTTTTGGGAAGAAGTACTAAATCAGAACTTAAGTTAAAAGTATTTGTCAACAAAGTAATTCCTATCGGAGGAGGGTTAGGAGGCGGAAGTTCAAATGCAGCGATTACGCTTAAGACTGTGAATAAAATTTATAATCTTGGTTTGATTAGTGATGAATTATTCCAACTTGCTCTTGAACTTGGTTCTGATGTTCCATTCTTTCTTAATCCTGTAACTTCATTCGCAGAATCCAGAGGAGAAATTCTTCAACCATTGAAATTTGAAGTACCCTACCCTATTCTAATCGTCAATCCAGGAATAAAGATTGACACAAGTTGGGCATTTAGCAAAATTCATCCGTCAAAGCCAAAGAAAAGTTTAAAAAATTTAATTGCAAATGATTCAGTTGATTTATCTGAGTTACCAGAAATAATAAATAATGACTTTGAAAAAATAGTGTTCGGAGAATTTCCGGTATTATCTGTTATCAAAGAAAGTCTGTATTCTTTCGGAGCTCAATTTGCTTCAATGAGTGGAACAGGATCTACAGTTTATGGGATCTTTTCCAACCTTCAGAAAGCTCATTGGGCAGAAGAATATTTCAAACAGAAATATTTTACCTTTCTCAATAACCCGTTTACAATTGGTTCAATCACCTGACACCGCTTTCAAGAAATTCAATTATTCCTTTGTCAGCATTTACATTAATTTTAATCCCTATTGGAAATGTTATAATATTTTTAGAATGTCCGTGGGGAAATGAATGAATTACAGGAACTTTCAATTCACCAAAATAATCTTTCAAAACTTCAGTGAGAGTCAAACTCTTTTTCTTTTTATCCGATTCTTCGCAATCAATGAAATTTCCAAGAATGATTCCATTAACTTCAGTAATAATTCCACTTAATCTTAATTGATTTAACATCCTGTCAATTTTATACGGAGGTTCACTTATTTCTTCAAGAAAAAGGATATTATTTTTCAAAGATGGCAAATATCGTGAACCAATCATTGCAGTAAGAACTGCTAAATTTCCACCAATCAATCTGCCTGAAGTTATTCCTGTTTTTTGTTTTGAAATAATTTGGTACTTAGAAAAATTAATTTCGATTGATTTATTTTGAGATGTAACCGAAAACCAAAAGTTCTCTTCAGTAAACTCGCTTATTTCACTTGCAAAATTTGAAGCTACCATCGGTCCTGCAAATGTGATTAAGTTTGCTTTCTGGAGAAACGCCATTTGCAGTGCAGTTATTTCACTAAAGCCAACAAAAATTTTGGGATTCTTTTTGATTATCTGATAATCAATTTTATCTAGTAATCTGAATGCACCATAACCACCTCTTAAACAAATAATCGATTTAACTTTTTTATTGCTGAACATTTGATGAATATCATCAACTCTTTCTTTATCACTTCCTGCTAAATAACCTCTTGTCTTTCCAAGGTTTTTCCCAGGTAAAGTTCTAAATCCAAAACTCTCAATATATTTAATACCCTTTTCGATTAATGAATGATCATTTGGAGTGGAAGCCGGAGAAATTATTCCTATTAAATCTCCGGATTTTAATCGATTCGGTTTAGTATAAGACATTTTAATTTTGATATAAATAAATTGTTTTGCAAATAATACTTAACAAATTATACTTTTATTGATTTGTCAGATAACAGAAAAAATATGTCAGTTAAATTTACTTCTGTGATTTTAATCAAAGTTAATTCCGATTTTTATTAAAAAATTTTTTTTCACTGTTTAACGAAAAATTATTTTTTATATTTGTTACTCAAAAGTAGTTATCCTGATGTAATAAAATGAAATCAAAAAAAATTTTATATATATGTGGTTCGATGAATCAAACCACACAAATGCACAAGATTTCTCTCCAACTTCCGGAACACGAAGCTTATTTTAGTCCATTCTTTGCGACAGGATTTCTTGGTTTTTTAAATCGATTAAGATTGGTTGAGTACACAATCTTAGGCGAAGTGTTTCAGAAAGCCACTCTAAATTATATCAAAGAAAATAATTTGAAATTAGATTACAGGGGCAAAAGTGATGACTACGATCTTGTAATGATTTCACAAGATATAACTATGCCACGCAATATTAAAAAATTCAAAACTATTCTTATTCAGGAAGGAATGACTGATCCACCTGATTGGAGATATCATGTGACGAGGTTTTTACGTCTTTATAGATGGTGTGCTAGTACCTCAATGACCGGGTTATCACATCAGTACGACAGATTCTGCGTTGCCTCAGAAGGATTTAGAGAACAGTTTATTGACAGAGGAATTAATCCGGATAAGATTCGGGTTACAGGAATACCAAACTTTGATAATTTAATTGAAATGAGAGAACTAAAATTCGAGCATAAAAATTTCGTTCTGGTTGCTACATCTGACATAAGAGAAACACTAAAATATGAAAACAGAAAAAAGTTTATCAGATATGCACTCAAAATAGCAAATGGAAGAAAACTAATATTTAAACTTCACCCGAATGAGAATGTAAAAAAACGAAAAGCAGAAATTAAAAAACACGCACCAGATGCTCTGGTTTATGATGGTGTAAATATCGACCCATTGATTGCAAATTGTGATGTATTCATTACAAGATTTTCAAGTACTATCTTTCCTGCTTTTGTTTTGGGAAAGGAAGTTCATTGTGATATTCAAAATGAAGATTTAAAAAGATTAATCCCCATTCAAAATAATGGAATATCAGCAAAAAACATCGCAGAAGTAGCAAATGAATTATTAGAATCACCTCAACCTGTTTTCAGAAAAAAAGAGAAAAGCAAGTATCATTCGGATATAATAAATAATCTGAAGTTTCTTTTAAAACGTAAACCAATTCAGACAAATCTGGAGAATTAATTAATTTAGTTTGACTACATCAATTAAAATTGTTACAATAATTCAGGCGAGGATGAGTTCGTCCCGATTACCGGGAAAAGTAATGCTTCCTCTTACTGGTAAACCTCTGATTTTAAGAATGTATGAACGTGTTGTATTGTCAAAATTTTCGGGTAAAATCGTAATCGCAATTACGGACGAAATGATTGACGATGAACTTCTCAAAGTCTGCACACAAAATATTATTGAAACATTTCGCGGAAATTCATTTGACTTGTTGGATCGGCATTATAAAACAGCAAAGAAATATCAGGCTGAAGCTGTAGTAAAAATTCCTTCAGATTGTCCACTGATAGATCCCGAAATTATTGATAAGGTAATACAGCATTATATTAACAATATTGAAAAATATGATTATGTAAGTAATCTTCATCCGGCAAGTTACCCTGATGGTAATGATGTGGAGATAATGAGTTTCGATACATTGGAAAACGCATGGATAAATGCTAAGAAGAATTTCGAACGCGAACATACGACGCCATATATATGGGAAAACCTTGATAATTTTAGAATCGGTAATGTTCTTTGGGAAACAGGAAAAGATTACTCAATGACACATCGATTTACAATTGATTATAAAGAAGATTATGATTTCATTAAAAAAGTTTATGACGAGTTGTATTATGAGAATCCTAAATTTGGATTGGATGATATACTTAATCTTCTTGAAAGAAAACCAGATATAAAAAAAATTAATCAAATGTATGCAGGTGTAAATTGGTATAGAAATTATATCAATGAATTAAAAACTATTACACCTGAACAAACAAAAAGTATTTAGAATTTTATTAATCATAATAATGAATTGAATCATGCCAAATAAAGTTGAGTTCAATAACGATTATCCTTCAATAAAAAAATCGGATGAATATTTCAAAATCGCAGTTGAATTAATTCCTGCTCAAACACAGACTTTAGCTAAAGGAACCGGGCAAAATGTCAAAGGCGTTGCGCCAAAATATTTACAGCGCGGAAAAGGCTCACATGTTTGGGATGTTGACGGTAACGAGTACATTGACTATACAATGGGTGTTGGACCTCTTTCACTCGGTTATGCGTATGATAAAGTTGATATCGCAATCAAAGAACAATTAAAAGATGGTATTACTTTTTCTTTAACTCATCCACTTGAAGTGGAAGTTGCTGAATTAATTCATCAAATAGTCCCAAATGCAGAAGCCATTCGTTATAGTAAGTCGGGAGCAGAAGTAACATCTGCTGCAATTAGAGTTGCAAGAGCATTCACGAAACGAAATAAAATTTTATGCTGCGGATATCACGGCTGGCACGATTGGTATATATCAGTAACCGACCGAAATGCCGGTATTCCACAAGTCATTCAGGATTTAACATTTACATTTAACTACAATGATATTCAATCCGTAATTGATTCAATTGATGATGATACGGCTGCAGTTATATTAGAACCATTTGTTTTCGAAGCGCCGAAAGATAATTTCTTACAAAAATTAAGAGACATCTGCACTAATAATGGAACTCTTTTAATATTTGATGAAATGTGGACAGGTTTTAGAATTGCACTTGGTGGTGCACAGGAATATTTTGGTGTTAAAGCAGATCTTGCTTGCTTCTCAAAAGCAGTTGCTAATGGAATGCCAATTGGAATTCTCGCCGGAAAAAAAGATGTGATGAGTGTTCTTGAAAAAGATGTATTCTTTTTCACAACTTTTGGTGGTGAAGCGTTATCATTGGCAGCAGCAAAAGCCACAATTAATGAATTGAAAGAAAAAAATGTTCCAGCTTATCTGGCAAAACAAGGCGGAAAGTTGAAAGTTGGTTACAATAAAATTGCCCACGAATTGAATATGCGTTATACAAAATGTATTGGCTATGAATGCCGCTCTCTGATTACTTTCGATGCTTCGGCTGGAAATCCACTTGAAATGAAATCATTAGTTCAACAGGAAATGATTAAACGAGGAATTCTCTGGGGAGGATTTCACAATATGAGCTTTTCTCACAGCGATGAAGATGTTGATTACACATTAAAAGCATACAAAGATGTTCTGCCGATATTAAAAAAAGCTGTTGATGAAAAAAATATTGTCAAATATTTGAAGGGCGAACCGGTTGAACCTGTCTTCAGAAAAATAAGTAACTTTAATACAAAGCCGAAGAAAAACTAAAGTGTCAGTTGAAAATAAAATTTCTGAATTATTCTCACTCAAAAATAAAGTTGCAGTTGTAACTGGTGCAATTGGATTACTGGGAAAGAATCATTGTCATGCACTTGCTGAAGCCAGTGCTCATGTTATAGTTGCAGATTTGGATAAAAATGAATGTGAAAAATTTGCTTCTTCCCTTTCGGGAAATGCTTCTGGATTTGAAGTCGATATTACGAATAAAAAATCTATAATTGATTTGAAGGAAAAAATTATAAACAAATTTGGAAAGATCGATATACTTGTGAACAATGCAGCTATCAATGATAAATTTAACGATCCTGTATCTGCAATCGAAGAATCAAAATTTGAAAATTATCCTGTTGAGATGTTCAGAAAATCTCTTGATGTAAATGTAACCGGAATGTTTCTTTGTTCGCAGGTTATTGGAGCTGAAATGGCAAATAAAAGTTATGGAAGCATTATTAATATCGCATCAACTTATGGTATTGTTGCACCTGATCAATCTATTTACAAAAATGAAAAAGGTGAACAAACTTTTTATAAATCAGCAGCATATCCCGTTACGAAAGGTGCAGTTATTTCTTTCACAAGATTCCTTGCAGCTTACTGGGGAAATAAAGGCGTGCGTGTAAATACTTTATCACCGGGTGGTGTAAAAGATAATCAGGAAGAATTTTTTGTGAATAACTATTCAGCGAAAACACCACTTGGGCGAATGGCTCATCCAAATGATTATAAAGGAGCCTTAATCTTTCTTGCAAGTGACGCTTCAAGTTATATGACTGGCGCAAATCTTATTGTTGATGGAGGTTGGACAGCATGGTAATTGTTCTTTACCCTGAACTAGTTTCAGGGTCTTTATTGAATTACCATTTTAATAATTTGACTATTAGATGTTGAAACGAGTTCAACATAAATTATTTTGATGGAGGTTGGACAGCATGGTAATTGCAGTTTGTCATTCCGAATCTGCCTTGCTGTCAAGCAGGCTTGTTTCGGAATCTATTTCTAAAAATTTAAAGATGCTGAAACAAGCCTGCCTACCGCAGGCAGGTTCAGCATAAATTCTGTTGATGGAGGTTGGACAGCATGGTGATTGATAATCAATTAATGAAAAAAAATATCCACCTGAAAGAAAAGCTTGAAAAAATAAAATTAGTATTAACCGATAACGATGGTGTATTAACAGATACCGGAGTATATTATTCAGCAAAAGGTGAAGAGTTGAAAAGGTTTTCTATTCGTGATGGAATGGGAATTGAACGACTTAGAAAATATGCAAATGTTGAGACCATTATCATCACTGGTGAGGAATCTGGCTCTGTTAGAGCAAGAGCAGAAAAACTTAAGATGAAAGAGTACTACCTTGGCGTGAAGAAAAAAGAGGAAGTCCTGTTAGAAATATTAAAGAAACATAATCTGACAGTGGATGAGATAGCATTCGTTGGTGACGATTCAAATGATGTCGAAATCATGAAGCTCGTTGGTTTCAAAGCTACACCATCCGATGGTATGAACTTCATAAAAGAAATCGCTGATTATATTTGTGAAAATAAAGGTGGCAATGGTGCTTTCAGAGAAGTAGCTGAACTTATTATATCATCTAAATCAAAATAATTTTTTATTCTGTTTTGAAAGAATATATTTTATGCGATCAATAAATACCAGCAAAATAAAAATTGGTGATGGTCATCCGGTTTTTATTGTAGCAGAAATCGGAATTAACCACAATGGTTCATTAGACATTGCAAAAAAATTAATAGAAGGCGCAAAATCCGCTGGATGTGACGCTGTGAAATTTCAAAAAAGAACTCCTGAAATCTGCGTACCGAAAGATCAGTGGAATATTGAAAGAGACACACCATGGGGAAGAATGACATACATTGATTACAGACATAAAGTTGAATTTAATAAAGATCATTATTCTGTAATTGATAAATATTGTAATGAAAATAATATCATCTGGTTTGCATCCTGCTGGGACGAATCAGCAGTAGATTTTATTGAACAATTTGATGTCCCGATTCATAAAACGGCGTCAGCTTCACTTACTGATACAAACCTTCTGATGAAACATAAAAACATTAATAAACCAACGATCGTTTCTTCAGGTATGTCAACTATTGAAGAAATTGAGGCTGCTGAAAAAATATTTGAGAAGAAGAATCTACTGATAGCACATTCAACCTCATCTTATCCTTGCCGGAATGAGGAGCTGAATTTAAAGATGATCACTACTTTAAGAAATAAGTATCCTGAAATACCTATTGGTTATTCCGGTCACGAAACAGGATTAGCACCAACCTGGGCTGCTGTTTCACTTGGGGCAAACTTCGTTGAGCGACATATCACACTTGATAGAGCGATGTGGGGCAGCGATCAGGCTGCGTCGGTTGAAATTGAAGGATTTCATCGTCTTGTAAGAAACATTCGCGATATCGAAATTGCTTTGGGTGATGGTGTTAAAAGAGTTTACCCGAGTGAAATGAACGCAAGAGAAAAATTAAGAAGAATTAAATGAATTCAGCTGGATAGATATGGCAGGTGTTTTTGCAGATATAACTCATTGGATTCAAAACTACTTTACAAATATGTCCGATGCAGAACTATATTCAACTTTTATAATTATTGGAGCAGCAATAATTTTTATCATCGCTGAAAGAATTTGGCCATATACAAAAGGTCAGAAAGTTCTGCGTGAAGGATTCTTTGATGATCTTGCTCTTTATACAATTGCGCAGAGTTACCTACTCGGTATTTTAATTTTCACTTATGTTATAAATTTTATTGATTCTTCTACTGGGCTTTCCAGATTACAATTATTCAGAGAAGTTCCAATCTGGTTTCAATTGATTTTCTTTTTAGTTACTCACGATCTTTACATTTACTGGATGCATCGCTGGCAGCATAAGAATAAATATTTATGGCGGATTCATGAAGCACATCATTCACCTAAAAAAGTTGACTGGCTTTCTGGATCTCGTTCGCACGCATTGGAGATTTTGATTAATCAGACAATAGAATTTCTACCCATCGTTTTGCTTGGTTCTCCTCCTGAGGTGATTGCATACAAAGGAGTGTTAAGTGCCGTTTGGGGAATGTATATTCATTCAAATTTGAATATGCACACAGGCAAACTGCAGAAGATTATTAACGGACCAGAAATGCATCGCTGGCATCATTCAACCGGTAAAGGAAGAAACAGAAACTTTGCCACAAAGCTTGCAATCTGGGATTGGATATTCGGAACTGCTTTTCTCCCCGAGACAAAACCGGATGAGTATGGTCTTAAAACTTTCTTTCCGAAGCACTATCTAATACAAACATTATTCGCATTCCGGACTTTCAAGAAGACAGGAAAAAATCAGCAGGCAGAAACCGAAAGCATTGTGTAATTCATATTAAGAAAAAATATTAATAGATTATTCAAGGATTTATAAATCAACAGAAGAATCTTTATGCTTCGTTTTCATTTTTATCTTCGTTGAAAAGATATTTTTGGTGTTTATGTTTTACGAAATGGGCTTCAACAATAAAGAAAACATCCTCTGCAATATTTGTACAGTGATCACCCAATCTTTCTAATTGTCTTGACATAAAAAAGCAGTACGACTCCGCTTTCAATATTGTTCTTGTCTTGTTTCATTATCTCGACAAGAATTTTATGGTTATCCATATTTAATTTATCAAGTGCATCATCCAATTCAATTACTGATTTAGCAAGTACTTCATTTCCCTGAATATATGAATCTATTGCATCATTAAGCATCTGTTTTGAAATTTTAAACATTTCATCAAGTTTTGTTTGATTAAAAAACATAGGTTTTTGTTTAATCATCGTCATGTATTCAGCGATGTTAACAGCAATATCACCAATTCTTTCAAGGTTATTATTGATTGTGAGAGAAGACATTATAAATCTCAAATCGAATGCGACCGGTTGTGTAAGTGCAAATATTTTCTGACATATTTTATCTATTTTATTATCATATTTATCAACCTTACTATCTTTTTCAATTACCAGCATTGATAATTCAAGATTTTCATCTTCCACTGATTTAATAGCAGATTGTACCTGCTCATCGACAAGGCTGCACATTTTTATCACTCTCGATTTCAATTTTTCAATATGCTCGTCTAATAATCGCTCCATCATTTCTCCTAATTATTAGTTTAAAAAATTACCCGAATCTGCCTGTAACATAATCCTCAGTTTGTTTTCTTGAAGGATTTGTAAATATTTTTGTTGTTCGGTCATACTCAATTAACTCACCAAGGTAAAAGAATGCAGTTTGATCACTTACTCTTGCAGCTTGCTGCATATTGTGAGTGACAATTACAATTGTGTATTGTTTCTTCAAATCATGGATCAGTTCTTCAATTTTAGCTGTGGAAATCGGGTCTAATGCACTTGCAGGTTCATCCATCAGAATAATTTCAGGTTCAACTGCGAGTGCGCGGGCAATACAAAGTCTCTGCTGCTGTCCGCCTGATAAACTCAATGCATTTTCATTTAATCTATCCTTAACTTCATTCCAGATAGCAGCCTGGTTCAATGTTCGTTCAACAATTTCATTTAGTATTTTTTTATCTTTTATACCGTTTATCCGTGGACCGTAAACAATATTCTCATAGATAGTTTTTGGAAACAGGTTTGATTTCTGAAATACCATTCCAACATTTTTTCTCAGATTAACTATATCTAATGACTTATCATAAATATTTACACCATCAATGAAAACTTTACCATCAATTTTAACATTATCAATAAGATCATTCATTCTATTTATCACCCGAAGAAAAGTAGATTTGCCGCAGCCGGACGGTCCAATGAATGCAGTGACCCGTTTTGCAGGGATATTAATCGAAATATTTTTAAGAGCCTGCTTCATACCGTAGAACAAGTTTAAATCTTTAGCAATTATTTTAATTTCTTTCATAAACTTTAAGATTATAATCTTCCCAATAGTTTCCTGAATCGGTATCTGAAAATTATTGCTGTGATGTTTAATAAAAATGTAAGCACAATTAATACTAATGCCGAACCGTATTGAATCGGTAAAGTTTTGGTCGGATTCGACGATTGAGTAGCCATTATAAAAATGTGATAAGCCAGATACATGAATTGTTCAGCAGGATTTATCATTGGTATGCAGTATTCACCAATACAAATATCAGCAACCGGCAAATTTGGTAAGAAGAATGCAGCCCCAAGAAACAAAATTGGAGCTGTTTCACCTGCGCCACGACTAATAGCTAAAATGGTTCCTGTTAATATTCCAGGTCTCGCTTGCGGTATTACTACATTTTTAATTGTCTGCCACTTAGTTGCACCTAAACCATAAGAAGCGTCTCTATGTGATTTTGGAACTGAGTTGAGTGCTTCAAGAGTAGAAACGATTACAATCGGTAAAACAAGAACAGCTAAAGTTGCTGAAGCCCAGAGTAATGCCGGTTGTCCGAAGAGTAATCCTGTTTGTAATACACTATCAAGGTTTTTTCCTATGAACAGAATAAAAAATCCCAACCCGAATAATCCAAAAACTATTGAAGGAACTCCTGCAAGATTATTAATTGATGTTCTGATTAATCTTGTGAAAAGCGAATCCTTTGCGTATTCATTTAGATAGATTGCTGAACATACACCTAATGGAACTGCAAAAAGAACCATCAATAATGTCACTGCGATTGTTCCAAAAATAGCCGGACCAATCCCGCCTTCTGTCATATTATTTGTAGGCTCATCTATCAGAAAATTTAAAGAGATGACACCAATACCTTCGACAAAAATTTTACCAAGAAGCAGTATAAGTAAAATGACAAGTGCGTAGAATGTGAACCTGACAAGACCAAGAGATATAAAGCCAGCTAAATCTATTTTTCGTTTTTTAAGCTCCATAATAAACCGGATTAAAAAGTATTCTTCTTTCTCATTTTATTGATGATAATCTCAGCTATCAGGTTGAGAATGAACGTAATAGTAAATAAAACAATTCCAATAAAGAATAAGGAATAATAATGATCAGAACCCTGGGACACTTCACCCATTTCTGCAGCGATCGTTGCAGTCATAGTTCTCACACTTAAAAAAATATTTGCAGTTACATTTGCAGCATTACCAGCACACATTAGTACGATCATAGTTTCACCGATTGCTCTTCCAAATCCAAGAAGAATGCTTGCTGAAATTCCGCTGAATGCTGCAGGGAGAATAACTTTGCTTATTGTTTGCCATTTGGTTGCGCCTAATCCATAAGAAGCCATTCTCAATTCATTTGGTATTGAATGAAGTGCGTCTTCCGTTAAAGATGCAATTATTGGTATGATTACAAATGACAAACCTATTGCTGCGACAAAAGCATTTAGCCGGTTTGCAGGATTTAAAAGATCATTAAAAAAACTTGCGCCGACAACAAGCATAATAAACCCGAGAACAACGGTGGGAATTCCTGCAAACAATTCAATCATCGGTTTCAGAAATTCTTTGAACTTCGGATTAGCAACTTCTGAAAGATAAATTCCGGCACCAACTCCAAGTAAAGTTGAAATAATCGTTGCAGGAAAAGCAGTAAGAAAAGTTCCAATCAACATTGGAATCAGCGAATATCTTGGTTCTTCAGAAGTGGGATACCATTGTAATACTCTTTCAATGTTTCCGTGGGCATCGGTTCTGTCAAGATAAAGAAAGTCCAATAAACCGATATGGTCTAAAGCTTTAAATCCTTCTTTGAAGAGAAAAACAAAAATCAAAATGATAAAGATTAAAGCCATAGTACCGTTTACAGCAAAAAAGAATCGTATCAGTGATTCCTTTAATCGAGTGTTACCCGCGATCTTTTTACCGTATTTTGAGTTTATTGCTTTATCGAAAAAATCTTTTTCTTCCATTTAACTTAAAGTCTGGTCGTGGTTATAGAAATTCATAGTAAAATGTAATTCTGCCAGTTAATGAAGGATTGATTGAAACTCCGTTGACAGGGTGTTCATAAGTTTCAAATAAAATATTTGGAGTGATTGAAACTTTTTCGTGCAAAATAAAACTTAATCCTAAAACAAAATAATTTCTTGCATCACCAGTAAAATCACCCGAGATGTTTGGATCAAAATAATCGTACCTCCCTACTCCTGCAAGTAATTCTGAAAATCTGTACCATCCGAATAATGATATTCCGAGAGCATTACGATTTGATATTTTATAAACATCATTATCAAATTGAATAACATCATTAACTGTGTTCTGTAAAAATGATTCAACACCGATAGAAAAGTTTTTTGGAATTTTGTAACCTACAAAAATATCGGTTGTGAGCGCATCATTTCTAAAACTTTCTTCAGGCAATGAGCTGAATGTTTTATCTGCTTTAAATCTATAATCTCCGTAAACAGTGATATCAATGTTCTCAGAAGGTTTAAGATCAATGTGTGCATAAGACCTTTTGTACCTGTCAGTTTCCGTATCAACAGTAATTCCATTACCATACATCAAACAATAATTGATAGTTCCACCGCTATTAAGTTTTCCTTTGAGTGCAACACCAAAATCTCTGGAACTTACAATACCTCTTAAATCCATGATAGTTTTTTCAAGTGAACGATATCCCCAATAATCTTCAGCAACGTCAAAACTCGGAGGCGGTTGTATTCCAAAAATCATATTGCTTCCCTCAAATATATCTTTCCATTTTAAAAATGCGTCCTTCACAAATATTACAAAAAGTGTGGAGTTTACTCCGACTTGAGTCTGTGATTCAAGCCTGAATCGTGTACTGAATTGTTCTGAGATTGTATAATCATACGTGAAGAAAATTCTTCTGAACTGAAAACCATTCAGATCCTTTTGCCCTGTTTGTGCTTTATAACTGATATCATCTATAGTAGAATCTCGCAAGACATTATAAAAATAATCTCCGAACATAAGTCCTGAAAATTTTCCACCTTGTTCATTCTGTGCTGATGCCTGTGATATGAACAAAAAATAAAACAATAAAACGGTACAAATATTTTTCATATATTCTCTCTAAATTGTTTGAACGTTTATATCCACTTAATCAAGAAAGTTCGTTACTTTCTTCGGGAAGTTTAATCTTCTTTCCCTTTTGGAGGCAGCGGAATGTATTCCATTGACTCAACTAATTTTTGACCTTCAGGCGATAAAATAAAATCCATAAAGTTTTTCAATTCGCCTTGTGCTTCCCCATTTGTAAAACAGTAAAGGTATCGTGAAATCGAATAATCACCGTTCCAAATAGATTCGTAATTTACTTTACCATTTTCAGAGGGTGAGATTGCAGGAGATTCATCATCCTTTTTTATATGAAGTATTTTTACGTCATTACGAAGAGCAAAATAACCAACACCACCATATCCAATTCCTTTAACATCACGAGCAACTGCTTCACCGAGTGCTGCTGTCCCCTGTAAAACTTGCGTTGCTGGTGAGTAATCCACTTGCTTCCCTGATTCATCTTTACCTAAAACGTGATCTTTAAAGAATTCATAAGTACCACTGCTGTTTTCTCTTCCATAAAGTGTAATTGTCATTTCAGGACCACCAAGCTGTTTCCAGTTAGTAATTTTACCCGCGAAAATATCACTTATCTGCTGAACAGAAAGATTATCAATTTTATTATTAGGATGTACAATCAGTGCAATTCCATCAAGTGCAACTTCATAAACAATTGGTGTGACGCCTTTCTGCTTTGCTGTTTCCAATTCACTATCTTTTAATTCTCTGGAAGAATTTGCAAGATCAGTTGTACCATTTAATAAAGAAGCAACACCAGTTCCAGATCCTCCTCCTGTTACCTGAATAGAAAGATTTGGATTTTTCTGCATATAAATTTCAGCCCACTTCTGTGTAAGATTGACCATTGTATCTGAACCTTTTATGGAGATAACTTTTTTTTCTGTACCAGTTTCCTTTTTCTTACAGCTAATGAGGAATAAAGATGCGATCACAAGTGAAAATATTATAAAGTAAATAGGTTGCTTAGTATGCATTCGTTTTTCCTTTTCTAAATTATTTCTTTTTTATGCTCAAAATTAAAAACTTAATGTTAAGGAATTGTTAAGGAAGGGTTAAATGTATGTTAAGTTTAAAGGTGAAATGAAAATAAAAAAGCCCCATCCGGCAGTTGCAGGATTCGGGGCTAATAAGTAAAAGAAATTTAGAAATTATTTTAACAACGTCATCTTCTTATTCACTGCCCTGTCTCCAACCCGGATCGAATAAATATAAACTCCGCTGCTTACTTTATTTCCACCGGCATTATCCCCTTCCCATTTTGTTAAATAATTTCCTGCGGGAAGATTTTCATTCAACAGAGTTTTAACAAGCCTGCCATTGATATCATATATTTTCAATTCAACAAATGAGTTGGTTAAATCATACGGAATTGAAAAAGAAATTATCGTATATGGATTAAACGGATTCGGATAATTGTTAAGCAATATTTGCGACTGAGGGATTACCGGGTTTTTAATTTGCTCAACAGAAGTTATTAAAGATGGTCCGTTTCCTCTTGATTGACCAAGACTATCAGCCAAATAAATGTTTACCCATTCAGGTCTTAGCGCAGCTTGAAGATATGTCGATGCCCATTCATCATCTGTTAATCTTAAAAAGTTTGTTGTTCGGTATTCATAGTAACTCATAACAGGTCCAACGAACGCCGTTGGTTCACCAAGATGATTTTCAGTAATGAATACTCCAAGATTTATATTTCCAGTACCAACGTGGGAAATTGCTCCAATATAACCACCGCCACAATTAGTTGGAGTTGTATGAATATCTGCAACAATATGATCGCTTTCCATCAAACCCTCATAGCCCCATTCTCCTCGAAAAATATCATCGTAGAAAAGATTTGGGTACCAGCCATCGTATGCAACACCACTTTGACCGGTAGCATAAATCATTCCGCTTAAAAATGTTTGTTCTCCATTATTAAAAGGAATGCCTGCAAGTTCTTTTTCACAAATTGTCTGAAGCGTATCAGTTATTGCTTTACATCTTCCAAAGTAATAGATGATTTTATTTTTTATAGAAGGATCAGGAAAATTTAGACTTGTGAAATAATTCAGTGCTTCAGTCGAGTAATCATTCAGTACAGAATAAAATTCCGGAAAAGGCTCTACATAACTGAATGGATAAGAGCAAATTGTTCCTCCCGTATATGACTGTTTTGCATATAAAAGATTATCATGTCTCAACTCTGTCCATGATGCTAATTGAGTATTCATCTTCTGCTGCCAGAAAGCTGCGGTCTGCATAAATTCAGGGAAGCCGCTTCTGTCTTCAGGTGGATTTAACTTTCTGATTGAGTTCAGCCAATAGTTGTAAATAGAACTTCCCCAGAAATCAGGATCGTAATGATCAATTAAATATCTGAGTGCTGCAAGATTTGTTGAGTAGTGAAATTCATCTAATTCATCAATAAGTAATTGCGCGGATGCGCTGTTTCCAAGTGAAAACAAAACATCGAGTGTTGAAGGATATAGTCTGCAAATTCTATTTCCATAATAAAGAATTTTATCGAACACTACTGTCCCTGTTACGTATGAATCAATAACGAATCTTTGACCGAACATCATAAATGCTGAAGCAGGTTGAATACTATCAGGACTCATAGGGTCACCAAATAATATTTGAGACAGTATTAACTGGTATGCAAAAGCTTGATTTGCAAGTGTATCCTGGAATTCCACCATTTTCAGGCTATCTAACAACTCAGCAGGGTTATTCAAAGTTATTGCTTGTTTAAGATAATCAAGATGATCAAGTCGAACATTATCAGACTCACCCACAAAAAATTTAAGTATGTTCTCCATTTCATCATAGATCGAAGTTGCATTTGCAATATCAAAGAGCTCGTTTATCAGAAATGCATCAATAGCTTGTCTTTGAACATCCTGAAATGTTTGATTAGGACATTGAACCGGAATTGAAACCGGGGCAATCAAGTACAACTCAATTCTTCCCAACCACATCATTGCTTTGAAATAGCCTTCAAGATTATACGGTTTTTGTGGATCGTAAACATAATGCCCGCGTGGTTTAAATTGACTCCAATCCATTACACGGCAGGTAGTCGAAAAAATTGTTGAGGATACTCCTCCCTGTTCGTTATCAATCCAATTCAGAATGGAATCTATCATTACATCGTTTTCTGAATAGTATGGTGATACATTTTCCTGTAAGAGTAATAAAGGAACTGTTACATAAATGTCCACATCGTGCAGCATTGTAATCATTTCAGGATTACTGACGTAGTTGCTATGCAGTTGCGCAACAGAATTTCTCAAACTCCAGAGTAACTGAATTAATCTATACTTCAGTAAACCAACTTCCATATCAGTCAATATTCTATCGTACGAAATATGAAATGCGTGCAGAATCGCATCAGTCGAAACGTAAACTGGAAAATCCTGGTGAAATATTTGAAGTAATGATTCTCCGAAAGAAATTCGTTTCAACCTCTCGCTTACCATGAAACCATGATCTTCAATCAAAGATTTTTCATATTCAGAAAAATTAAAGTAAGCATCAAGAGAATCGAAGTAAAGAGCATCTTCATAATTAGTATTGATTTGATTTGTGAAATATCCTGCCGGATGCATCTGTAAAAGATCCTCAGTATTCATATTCTGATGAGCCTGGAGAAACTGTATATAATCATCAACGTTGAATACCTGGGAGTAAGTTATCGGAGAGATATTAAAAATAAGAATTGTAAACCAACTTAGTGTAAAAAGGTTTTTCATAATTTACCTCATTTTTTTTCAAACTTAATAAATAAAGTTGAAAATAACTATTTACAATTAGCAACGATTAATTAAAAAAGCCCCATCTGATGATTGGGGCTCAATGAATCATGAAATTGAATGAAACTTTAAAATCTCAATGACAAACTCGCAAGAATATTTTGACTAATGATTGATTGCCTGATTGGCGAAATACTGCTTCCATAATCTTCAGCCACATGATCCCACCATCCATAAACATAAGCGACGTTAAATTCCATAGCTCCCTCACCAGACCTGATACCAAGTCCGGCTGTTAAGAACTTCCTGTCATTTTCCGTCGGAGAATCTGCAACAGGATAAGGAATATACATTGCACCCGCTCTTGCACTTAGTCCCGTCCATGGTAACCTGAATTCTGCACCTATCTTAGCATTAAAGGTTTGAGTATATGTATCAATTATTTTTTTATTCAATGCAGATTGCTCGGGTACCGGCAAATCACCGGAAAATTTCATTTGCGTATAATCAATATAAGTTATTTCTGCAGTGCCTGTTATTATCCAGAGATTAACATCACCTGCTACGGAAAATTCATACGGCGTTTGGATTGTAAACTTATTAGAAATTACAGTATCCAGTTGTGTAACATAATCTGTTGTAAATTCACCTCTCCCTGTGAAATAATGATCTTCAGTCACAGAAATAATTGAAGGAGTTTTAACAGAACCGCCAATCGCAATGAAATTAAAGAATCTGTACAGTACACCAACTCTTAAATCAAAACCATTGAACACCCAATCTTTAATATCATTGATATAAAATGATTTAAATCCGGCAGTAAGAGGATCACTGGCAATAGTTCTAATGGAATCAGCATAAGAATCTCTCGAGTCAGATTCAGTAAACTCACCATCACGCAAATAATTACCAACGTTATAATTGAAACTGGCGCCAAAGAAAATGTTACTGGCTAATTCACCTGCTATACCAATTGACCAATGATTTATACCACCGTCCTCCAGTACGTAGCCTTCTTGATTTAAGTTACCATTAAAAATTGTTCTATCACCTAGATATTCATTGCTGATTAGATCGTACTCAGGATAACTTAATTGCAAATCTCTTGGAATATAATTATTGATTGAAGTTAAATCCTGAATTAATGAGTTATTGCCGGAGTTGAAAGAATTGAATTTTAATATTCTGTTAAAATCTTTTGATCTGTTATAACCGAGTGAGATTGCAAAATTATTTGAAGCCGAATCGCTGACTAATGGAATAACAATTCCTAATTGATTCAGAACAGTTTCAGTTCGTTTGCTTAATAACGAATCGGATAGATAGAAAGCTTCGTTATTGTATAAGTTTGCACCAACAGAAGTATTTACAGTAAATTTTCTTGCTAATCCTAATGTTGCCGGGTTTAAAAGAGTTGCAGTATAAGTATCATTAAATACCGAATTAGAATTACCCATACTCAGACTACGTGCATCATAAATTTGACCGCTGATAGAAAGTCTTAACGCATCTCCAACATTAGGTTTAAAATAATCCTGTGCATTAATTAAATTTAGAAAGCCAAGTTGTGAAAGAACAATTAGTATTACAAAGATTTTGTTTTTCAAATTTGAGTATTCCGAAATGTGAGTAAATACTTTTATTAATCAGTAAAAATATGTTCAAAATATTTCATTTAATAGTGTATAAATTAAGGTCTATTACAAATACAATTCAATCAGATAAAAGCAATGAGATAATTTGTTTGTTAGTAAAGAATAAAAAACTCCGATAAAACTACCGGAGTTTTGTGACTCCAAGGGGATTCTGCCGAAGGCATTCCTTTGGAAGAACCCTCTATTACCGCCGTAATTCTACTTTTTATTAAAATAAAAAAGCTTCGATATTTCTACCGAAGCTCTGGTGACCCCAAGGGGATTCTGCCGAAGGCATTCCTTTGGAAGAACACTCTATTACCGCCGTACTTCTACTTTTTATTAAAATAAAAAAGCTTCGATATTTCTACCGAAGCTCTGGTGACCCCAAGAGGATTCTGCCGAAGGCATTCCTTTGGAAGAACCCTCTATTACCACCGTACTTCTACTTTCTACCAAAATAAAAAAGCTTCGATATTTCTACCGAAGCTCTGGTGACCCCAAGGGGTTTCTGCCGAAGGCATTCCTTTGGAAGAACCCTCTATTACCACCGTACTTCTACTTTCTACCAAAATAAAAAAGCTTCGATATTTCTACCGAAGCTCTGGTGACCCCAAGGGGATTCTGCCGAAGGCATTCCTTTGGAAGAACCCTCTATTACCACCGTACTTCTACTTTCTACCAAAATAAAAAAGCTTCGATATTTCTACCGAAGCTCTGGTGACCCCAAGGGGATTCTGCCGAAGGCATTCCTTTGGAAGAACCCTCTATTACCGCCGTAATTCTACTTTTTATTAAAATAAAAAAGCTTCGATATTTCTACCGAAGCTCTGGTGACCCCAAGGGGATTCGAACCCCTATTACCGCCGTGAAAGGGCGAGGTCCTAACCATTAGACGATGGGGCCAATAATAATTTTAGAATTGAAATTTTAAAGTTGGGGTGAGCGATGGGATTTGAACCCACGGCCCTCAGGGCCACAACCTGATGCTCTAACCAACTGAGCTACGCTCACCATAAACATTATAAAAGTTTTCTTCAATATGGGCTCTAATGGTACGCCCGAGTGGACTCGAACCACTAACCCTCAGCTTAGAAGGCTGATGCTCTATCCGGTTGAGCTACGGGCGCTCAATATTTAGCTCAAATTCGCAACATTACTTTTAAGAACAAGCGCAAAAATACTAAAAAAGTACTACCAAAGTATAAAAAAAAGTAAAGAGTTTTTCTGACCTATTACTGACCGAATTTAATACGTTCAATCTGTCAAAGAGCAACTAACCGAAAAAGCCCCGCAGAAATTCATCGGGAGTCTAAACCCGTTGTTTAAAACTGCAAGGCTAATTCGGATTAGATAAAACTTGTAATTAGACTTTTATGAATTTTTTCTGTTATAAATTTACAGAAAAGTAAGGGTAGAAACAACGGTCATTCCCACCCTCCGGAGTTATGGCTAACCGATTACGCTTTTAATTTCAATGCATTCCCAAAAAACTGATAGTAGAGTGCCCTGTTTTTTGTATATCCCCCTGCTTTTTACCTATCCCCTTACGATTCGGATTTTTGCCTAATCTAAACGAGTACAGGGGGCAATCTGTTATTTTACATTCCCTGACTTCTTTAGCACTTCCACCGGAACATTCCAGGCAACACTTTCTTATCGATTTAATCGGTGTCATTGTTTTGTCTTCTCCGTATTTGTTCACCACTTCGGACGTGAACAAATATTTCCGGTAAATCCGAGACTGCATACTCCCCATTTTTTTTATATCGCTTTATCGCTTGTTCTCTCGTCTCTCCATCATATTCATTTACGATAATAACGTTTGACTTGTCTAATCCCCTCAGACGATTCATTATTTTTGAAATTCTATTCTTTAGATTTTCCATTTTCATCCTTATTATTTATTTGCCAAAATTCCCTCTCACCCTTAAGAAGTATTTCAAATTCATCCTTGTTTATCAAAAAAAATTTCCTATTTTTTGTTCAAGTTCATCAAGCCGTTGTTCGACTTCATACTTAAAATTGGCTTCTATAATTGCACGTAAAATATAAGTACGGGTTTTTGCGGTCTCGCTTTTTATCTTACCTTTTTTGTATAGGTCGTAAGTCTTGCCAATTTCTAACCGTGCCTGATTGATTGAAGTTATGATTTTTTCCATTTTTAGCTAACCTTCATTTGAACTTTATTCCATAGTAGTATGAGCCAAATTACTTGACTGTAAAAAGCATCATTAACGCATCTGAATATTTACCATTGGAAATTTTTGCTTTGAAGTTATTTGGCTTATCCGTCCATCGATAATATCAGTAATATGATTACAAAATTCCATCTCTTTTGTATAGGCTCCGAGTGGACGTTTTGAGAAATAAGCGTTTAGCTTTTCTCTAACAGGCTTTAATACTTCAAGTTCTTTTTGACTGCCTGCCTTTCTCGAATCATAAAGACGTCCTAACATACCTAATGCGTCGGTATTCTCAGACATTATCAATCCATCGATAACAGTTAGAAGTTCTTCCTT
The DNA here is from genome assembly GCA_013285405.1 of Ignavibacteriota bacterium. Classification (NCBI taxonomy): domain Bacteria; kingdom Pseudomonadati; phylum Ignavibacteriota; species Ignavibacteriota bacterium. Next base: position 3,412,731 of record CP053446.1, read on the forward strand.
TGAAAATCGTTGCTTAGAAATTTGCAATCCTAATGCCTGTGCTGCAAATCCGGCTGCTTTCCTTTGTGGATCATCCGAGCAAGATAAGGGCTGAGTTATGTCATTAATCTTTCGTTCAAGAAATTTTTTATGTTCATTAAATTTATTTTTTGTCATCTGATAATTTGATAAAGAATCATTCAAATGTTTTTCTCGGACGGCTTGTTGCTTCTGGATTAATACTCCCGGCTTCATCTGATATTCTCCATCGTCTTCAACCTTCGGCGGGGACATATAAAATTTTTCATCGTTACTAAATATTTTCTCCAGTCTTTTTGTTTCATCGCTTGGAGCATGGAGAACGAGATCAGGGCTAATGTCGATTTTGAATAGTTGGTTAATGTCGGTTTTCTGGGCTTCCATTTTATTTATTCCTTTCTCTTTTATTATTCCTGTGTCTGATTTTTCTGATTATTTATTTCTTTGTGTAAGGCTCGATGATGTTGTCTGCAAAGAGGTTGAACATCAAGCGCATCATTGTAACTTAAGTCTAAATGATGTGCCTCAATATTTTTTTTACTTCCACAAATTGCACAAGGCTCTAAAGTGATGTTGCCAACTTTTTTATGATACTGTACTTTGTTTCTTGCTCGTATCTTTAGACCACCAGTCTCAGCCCTATCCTTTGCGATAGCACGAAGTTTATAGAAATAATGATTCTTACTACGTCCCCCCTTCCAATTCGGATTACGAGCGCCTCTCTGATCTTCACCATGCTGTAAAAATATCTGCTTTAATTGTTCCGATGTTCTACGCAAATTCTTTTGTTCTAAATAATGCTTGACCTGGTAAATAGAAACTCCAATCTTTGAAGCCAATTCCCGATTTGTGAGCTGAAGATTATTCTCAATATACCTGCAATCTTTATCTGTCATATTTTTGCCCTTCATATTCTTTGTCTGATGCTATCGCTTTTATTTCAATAACTTAGTTTGAATTATTTACCATTAATATGTCCTCAACCTCTGAAAAGTATTCGGTTGCAAGTTCTGTAAATTCCCCTGACTCTTTCATCATCAATAGAATTTGTTTCTTGTGTTTGTTGTGTCGATTCTTTTCGCATCTGAGTATGAAATGAGAGTCATTAAATTTTATTCTACCGTCTGTTTTCAGACCGTATTCTATCGGTTTGTAGATAGTGAAAAGAAAATCGGATTCTCTCGCAAGTCCTATTGATTCGGCAAGGTTGGTTATTATTGGCGCTTCTTTACCAGAACGATTTAACTGTGATAAAACTATAATCGCAACGTCAAGCTCTTTTGCTGTCAATTTCAAAAATTCTGAGTAGTGAGTTAGTTCACGTTCACGAGTTGTAAATTTCGCTCTTGACTGAATTAATCCTAAATAGTCAATACATACAACCTTCACGTGAAAACGATCACGCCAATATTTTATTTTTTGCTTTATATCTGCTTCCGTCAAAGGTCTGTCGTTAATGTAGAACGGCAATTTATTCTTACTAAGATTTGATAGAGTAATTCTACTCATTTCATCTTTACTTAATCTTTTAGGATTCCGCAACTTCTCTGAAGGGATTCCGCCAAGAATACCGATTAAACGGTCCGAGATTTCTTGCTCTGATTGTTCCAAAGAAATAAAGCCAACTGGGATGCCTTGCTTTGCTAAATCGAGCATGACATTTAATACAAAATATGTTTTCCCTTGTCCGGTGAAACCGGCAACGGTAATAAGATTTGATAATAGGATGCCACCAGTAGCAATATTAAGACTCGGAATTGAATTGATGTTGAGGGAATATTCATTCCCTGACATTCTGTTTTCTATGTTGCTTAATATCTCAGGGAGTTTGTCGGTAAAAGATTTATCTATTCTGATATTATCTTCAGCTATAAGCAATTCGTTAATTTCAGATTGTAAATCCATCAGCGTATCTAATCCTTTACAATCACTTTTAATTGCTTCAGCTTTGGTTTGTAGAATTTTCTCGATTGAGAAACTATACGCAACATCTTTGAACTGCATTAATACATCATTGGTTATCAGATAAGACAATGTTGGTACTAATACCCTATCTTTTAATTTTGTAATCCTATCAGCTCCAAACTGTTTAATTAATTTCACTAATAGCAAATCAGTAGCAACATCTTTGAGTGATAACTCTACAATGCTGTTATAAAGCGATTGGTTGCCCTCTGAGAGACTTTCCGAGCGGATTCGTTCCGCAACATACACAACGGCTTCAGGATCGTTTATCATCACACAAATAATAATTTCCTCAAGAGCGTTTTTATATTCAAGTTTATTCTGCATAGGTTGGTACTCCATTGAAACTGAGTATTGTTTCATCATCATTTTTAGACATATTAATTTCTTTATATTCTTGTCTGTGTCGGGCTGTTGTCGGCTTGTTGTCGGGTTTGTTGTCGGGATAATTGTTCAAAGCCTGATAGTAAGTCCATTTTACAACGGTTATAATTGATTTTCTGTTGTCGGATTTGATGTCCAACATTTTGAGGTTTTTTAATTTGGTTAATTGATCTCGGAATGTTGATGGCTTCATATTACAATCTTCAGCTCCCTCAAATCGACCTGTAATAAACTGACCTGCCCTCAATAGTATTTCTTGACCTTCAAATAATACTTTCGTTGCTTTGTGGTTAGCTCTGAGTAAGCAATAAGTCCACACTTGCCAAAGATTCGGATTCCGGAAAACGGTGCTCTTCAGAGCCTTTCGATAGAGTTTTATGAAGGTTAAATCATTCATAAATTCGACTCACTGAGGTAATTAAATTGGTATAGTCCTCTATCGTAAGTAATTGAAAATAAAGGGTGATCGTCTCTCAGGTTATCCGAAGGGCAAAAAAATGGAGTTTTGAAGTTTGAATAAACTTTAGAGAAAAGTGTCTTAAATGTGAAATTCATTATCCTTAATTCCTTTATATGAACTTTATTTGTGCAATCTATTTTTTGTGGATTGCACAATGCAAGAAAGAGAAATTTTCGGATAATTTCTGTAAATAGTTATTTACATTTTTGTAAAGATGCTTTTACAGGTCTTTCTTTTGAACTTTGTAACTATCTCTAATGCTTATTAATAGCTGGGTTGGAAATCCATTTCCGCAAATTAGATCTGATTCATTATATTTTTTCAGCAACTTATTTGCCTTAATGATCGCTTGAAATTGCTTTGGTTTTGGTTTTTCTGTTGTTTCAATTTCCTTAATCTTTTTCATAAAATTAAAGTCATAAGTTCTCCCGGCGTTCGCTTTCATTTCCATTTTTTCAAGTTCACTCTGAGTTATTAGATTCTTTTCCCTTAGGATTTTTAGTAACGGTAACATAAATCCGTAAGACAACAAGAAATATTCCCCGACTAAATCTTTCGCTTCATTTTCTAATAACGTGTATTGTTTTGTTTTGCTCCCAAACGTCCGGTCTAAAATTACAATGCTTTCCTTTCCGATAACATGCTTCTTTTCTTTTAGAATAATTTTTTTCTTAGTGAAGTAATAATCAAAGTTATTTCTCAACTCTTTTTGAATCATCATAAATGAGTTGATAAGCAAATCTTTTTTCAAAGTATCATCAAATGCAGTGGGTTCAATTTTCGATATGATTGAATAAGTTTCCTCAAATTTCTCATTAAATATTTGCCATACTTTTGACAGATATTTCGATTTTTCATAATATTTTATTAGTCCATATTCCGATATATATATTCTGTTTTTTTTGATTTCTTTTGAGATTAAATCATCCATTTTTCATTCCTTCTTTCTTTCCTTATGTAAAAATTAAAAAATTATAAGAAGCTATCAATTCCAGACAAATACCTGTTTTAATCCTTCTTATATCATTGGAGAGTATTTATCCCTCAATAACTCTTTATAAATCAATAGAATAAATCAGCTATCTACGCCGATGCGCTGTTAAATCTGAATAATACTTATTGAATTTCTCAAATCTTCAGTTCTTACATGGCTGTATATCATTGTTGTCTTAATATCAGCATGACCGAGTATCTTTGAAACGTGGTAGATACTTACACCGCTTTGAACTAACCAAGAAGCCGTTGTGTGTCTTAGTGAGTGAAATGTCAATTTACTATTTATCTTTGCTTTGCGTACATACTTCTTAAATTTATGAGTGATGTAATCCTGTTTGATCTTCTCATTAAACAGAGTGAACACAAAAGACGATTCTGATTGTCGCTGTCGTTTAGCTAATATCTCAAGAGCTGGTTCGGTTAGTGGAACGGTTCGGATTCTTTTTGACTTAGTTAAGTAATTCTGGTTATTTAGGATTAATAATCGCTCGTTAAAATCAACTTGACTCCAATCCATCTGGATAAGTTCACCCTGTCTTAGTCCGGTATAAAGAGCAATCTTAACAATGTCTATTATATCGGGGTTGTCAATTACTTCAATCAACTTTTGAAAATCTTCCTTGCTATAAAATAAGGGTTGTTTCTCTGGTAGCCTGAAGCGCTTAATTTTCTTCATTGGATTCTCTAATAGAAAACCGTCCTGTACTGCTTTGTTAAGCATACTCGCTATTTGCCGGTAGTCTCTACTTGCTGAATAAACAGAGGACGATTTCAGTCTATTCAGTAAATATGTTTCGAGTTCTTTTGATGTTAGCTCGGTTAGGAATGGATTACCAAAAGCAGACTTTAGAAAATTGAATGTTGTTTTATAGTTCCGCATTGTTTTGGCTGTGAAGATAGGTTCTGCATACCTGAAGAAATGAAATTGAAATTCTTTGAGTCTGATAGGTTCAACCAACTGAGAGTTTTTTATTTCTTGCTCCCTCTGGAATTTCACAAAAAACTTTTGTGCTTCCTTTTTGGTTCTCTCACCCGTTGAGATTGCTGCCCGTTTATTATCCTTGTCTTTATAGATAATATAATATCTGCCGTTCTGGTTTTTGGATAAGAACATAGTAAAGCTCCTTGTCTCTCAAAGACAGGATTGAAGTATAAAACAGGTAAAGAATGATAGGTAAGTTTTTTTTATGTAGTTTGCTTCCTCAGCTTAGAAGGCTGATGCTCTATCCGGTTGAGCTACGGGCGCTCAATTCAAAATATCAATAATCAATTTTCAAATAACAAATAAAATTCATTGCTCAAATTTCAAATAACAAACCATTGGAATTTTGAATTTAGAATTGTTTGTTATTTGGTGCTTATGATTTGGTCTTTTAACCAGTCGGGGCGGCAGGATTCGAACCTGCGACCTCCTGCTCCCAAAGCAGGCGCGATAGCCGGACTACGCTACGCCCCGATTTATCTTTTGATAGAAGAACAAATATCTTAAAAATTGAAGCACAAATATATCTATCGAATTCTGAAAAAAAAAGTAAATTACGTGGGGTATCGCATTATGAATTCTTTTTTATTCATCGTATCAATTTTAACTTGATTCTGTTATTTTTTGTTACATAAAATAGAATTTTTCAATTAGTTGTCGCTGGTTGTTCATGATTGTTTCCTGGTATATCGCAAAGCAATTTATTCACTCACGAAAAGATTCGCGCTTTATTAGTTTGATTTCAACGATTGCAATTATGGGTATTGCGCTTGGTGTTGCAACTCTTATAATTGCCATTAGTGTGCTCAAGGGCTTTGAACAAACTATTACAAATAAAGTCATTGATTTCGATTCACATATCAAGATCACATCTTATCGCTCGGATTTACCTGACTACAAAAAAACTTTGCCGTGGATTCAATCTCATCTGGAAAAATTTAATCCCAAGATAACTCCATTTTCATCCAAATTGGTACTAATTAGCAATAAGAAGAAGAAAGAGGGAATCAATTTATTTGGACTGGATGCTGATAATGATAAACCCTTTTTTGTGAATAATATTGTTGAAGGTGATGTCAAGCTTTCAGATGATAAAATATTGATTGGTAAAAAACTTGCTGATAAATTATTTCTTAAAGTTGGTGATCGGGTAAATATATTTTCTTTAAAAAATGATCAGATACCATCACCAGATAATTTACCAAACATTCAAAAATTTGTTGTCAGCGGAATTTTTGAAAGTGGCATGACTGAGTATGATGATACATATGCTTATACTTCTTTAGAATCTGCTCAGAAACTTTTTGATATTGGTGACAATATTACCGGAATTAATATTAAACTTGGAAACATCTCAAAGATTGACAGCCTTACTACATTTCTGAGTAAATCTCTTCGGTATCCATACCTTGTCAGATCTGTATATCAGATACATAGAAATATTTTTACGTGGATTGAATTGCAGAAAGAACCAATTCCTATTGTTCTCGCACTAATAATTCTTGTCGCAGTTTTTAATATTGTTGGTACATTGCTGATGATTGTTCTTGAAAAAACAAATTCAATCGGAATAATCCAAACGTTGGGATCTAAACAGCATCAAATCATTTCCATCTTTATGATACACGGTGCTTTTCTTGGAATAATAGGAATCTTTATGGGAAGTTTATTAGCATCCATTCTGATTTTTGTACAGGAAAAATTTAATATTATAACTTTACCGTCATCTGTTTATTTTATGTCAAAAGTTCCGTTTTTACTTACTGCCGATACTTTTATATGGATAGCGATTCTCACTTTTGTACTTTGTCTTCTGGCATCAGTTATCCCTAGTTATATTGCATCGAAGATAAGAACTTTAACTGCATTGAGGTCCGGCTGATGAGATACGAACGATTTATCGCAAAAAGATATCTGGTTTCAAAACACAAAATTAATTTCATTACTATTATCTCAATCATTTCAATTACCGGTATAACGATTGGAGTTGCAGCATTAATAATTGTTCTCTCCGTTTTTAATGGATTCGGCAGTCTCGTCACAAGTTACCTGATGAGCCTCGATCCTCACATCAGGATTAACGCAACATCAGAAGCAGGTGAGAAATCATTACCAAAATTAGCCGGATCATTGGATTCAATTGATGATGTGAAAGCATATTCAGCTTATGTGGAAGGAAAAGTTCTTGCCTATAACAAAGGATTGACACAAGTAGTTAACCTGAAAGGAATCGAGAAAATTTCTATCAATAACGTTTATATGTTAAACGAAAATATTGTTGATGGCGAAGATAAGTTTTCAGATATTTCAAGTGTATTCATTGGTCTTCCTTTAGCTGATAAGATGCGGGTAATGGCTGGAGATACTCTTATTTTAATTTCACCGTTAAATATTGAGCAAGCAATCACCCAACTCTCCTTGCCATTATCAAAGACGTTTATAGTAGCTGGTGTTTTTATTTCTAAAAATAATGAATATGATGAAAGCTATATTTTTAGTGATCTAAAAGATGCTCAATATTTATTTGGTTACAAAAATAATTTTCAAGGATATGATATAAGGTTAAATGACATCGATGAGTCAAATGCAGTGAAAGCACAACTTGTTTCCAAACTTGATCAAAATAATTTTAGTGTAAATACCTGGTATGATTTTCATAAAGAACTTTACTCTGTTATGCAAATTGAAAGATGGACAGCATATATAATCCTCTCATTAATAATTGCAGTTGCTACTTTCAATATTCTTGGTTCTTTGTCAATGTCAGTAATTGAAAAGAAACGCGACATTGGCATATTGAGATCAATAGGCGCTACGGAAAAATCAATTTTAAAAATATTTATGTTCGAAGGTTTGCTAATCGGAATCATTGGTACTCTGCTCGGCGTCTTGATTGGATATGCAGTGTGTTACATCCAGATTAAATACAATATTTATCCATTGGATCCTTCACAGTACAAAATTGATTCGCTTCCGATTGAAATCAGAATTTCAGATTTCTTTTTCATAAGCTTTGCATCCATGTTGTTATCATTTCTGGCTTCGCTGTACCCGGCAAAAAAAGCAGCAAAAGTTAATCCGATTAGTGCAATTAAATGGGAATAAACCTAATAGAAAATTTTCTATAACAATAAATTAAATGGACAATATCATTTTAACTGCAAAAAATATATACAAGTCTTTTCAATCGACCAGAAGAAACAAGCTCGAAGTTTTGAAAGGTGTCTCCGTTGAAATCGAAATGAAAAATATTACAATCATAGTTGGAGCTTCTGGTGCCGGTAAAAGCACATTGCTTCATTTACTTGGAGGTTTAGACAGACCGGACTCTGGAGAAGTAATTTATGATTCGGAAAATATTTTCAAATATTCTGAAGATCAACTGGCTAAATTCAGGAATAAGAATATCGGATTTGTTTTTCAGTTTCATCATCTGCTGCCGGAATTCACTGCAATCGAAAATGTTATTCTTCCTCAGATAATCGGAGGGATAAATTTTCAGGATGCAAAAATTAAAAGTGCAAAGTTGCTTGAAACGGTTGGGTTAACTGAGCGTATCGATCACAAACCTGCAGAATTGTCGGGAGGAGAACAACAACGAGTAGCTTTTGCACGTGCTTTAGCTAATGATCCTAAAATAATTTTTGCTGATGAGCCTACCGGCAATCTGGATTCAGTTAACAGTGAAGGAATACATGCTCTGATTCGTGATCTTAAATCAAATCTTGGAATTACTTTTGTAATTGTAACTCACAATCCAAAGTTGGTAAACTTAGCCGATAGGTTATTAGAAATCAAAGACGGAAAAATTCTTTCCAAACAATAATCGGAAATCACTTTTTATTATTAACCTTATTCGATAAATATTCAAACATCAAACGTACACCAAATCCGGTCATATAAGTTTTATTATAATTAGTAAGCTCGTTGGCACTTGCAGGTCCGGCAATATCTATATGCGCCCATGGAATTTTTTTATCCACAAAATTTTCTAAAAATTTTGCCGCAGTGATTGCACCACCCCATCTTCCACCATCATTATTTACATCTGCAATTTTACTTTCGTTCTCTTTGTTATATTCATCCCACATTGGAAGCCGCCATAGTTTATCATTCGTCTGCATTCCGATTTTAAATAAATCGTCAGCGATTTCGTCATTCTTTGTAAATAATCCTGCTGCATTTATTCCGAGAGCAACAACACACGCACCAGTTAATGTAGCAAAATCAATTATCTCATCAGGTTTTTGTCTGGAAGCAAAATCAAGCGCATCTGCGAGAATCATTCTACCTTCTGCATCAGTATGACCAACCTCAATAGTTTTTCCTGAAGCAGTTTTAACAACATCACTCGGACGCATTGCTTCACCATTGATCATATTTTCGGCTGCAGGAATAACTCCAATAATTTCCATAGGAATATTTGCTTTTGCTGCTGCAAGCATACTGCCAGCCACAACCGCAGCGCCTGACATATCACCTTTCATTTCGAGCATTCCCTGCCAGGGTTTAATACAGTAACCACCAGTATCGAATGTAACACCTTTTCCGACTAAAGCAATTTTCATTGGGTTGGTAGTTTTTTGTTTTGGTTTGTATTCTATGAAAATAAATCTTGGCTTTGCATTACTTCCCTGTCCAACCGCCAGCAATCCGCCCATATTTCTTTTCTTGATTTCTTTTTCATCAAACACTGAAACTTTCATTCCGGCATTTGTCAACTTTGCTTTTATTATTTCTGCAAGTTCAAATGGTCTCAGTGATGATGGCGGTTCATTCTGCAGATCTTTGGTGAAGAATATTCCTTCCGAGACAATATTATTTTTAGCAATAGCAGATTTGATAAGTTTTTCATATTGTGCAAAGATAATTACAGAAAGATTTTTCGTTTTTTCTTTTTCTTTTTTGAATTTATCGAAAGTATAATTTCCAAGTGTCAATCCTTCGAGAAATGTCCTGTAGTAATATTCCTCTTCTTCAAAATATTTTTTCACTGCAGAAAATTCAGGAATAAATAAATGCAAAAACTGAACTTCATCATTTTTAATATCCTTAATTAAACCGGCAAGATGATTTCTAAAATAATCGCATGAAAATTTTTCATCTGTTTTAAATTTGTGGAGTATTATCTGATCCGGCTTACCTTTAATATTCGTAATGTTTATTTGTTTATACTTTTTTGCAAGAATATTTTTTATCTGTAATTCAGTGAGTTTTATTCTGAATTTTTTTTCAAATACTGCAAGATTATTCTTAATGTTTTTATCATCAGCTATGTAATGCACAGCAATAGATAATTTCTGAAAAAATAATTTACCACCCGGTTTGAAATTCAATTTGAACATTTTATCCTTTTCTATAATTGCTTAAAAATTTTTCTGCTTCTCTTAATATTTCCGGAATCATTGTTCCCATTTTGGAATTATAAAATCTTGCTCCGGCTGCGTTTATATGACCTCCACCACCGAATATTGCTGCAAGTTTATTTACTGGTAACTGTCCTTTAGATCTGAAACTTACTTTAAATCCGATCTTCAATTCAATAAAGAATAATCCAAGTACAACTCCTTCGACTGAGATAATATTGTTCACGAAATTTTCAGTATCACTCTCAAGACCATTTAATTCTCTAAAATCCTCCTGAGTTAAAATCATATAACCTATTTTATTCTTAGCTATTAGTCGTAATGAGTTTAATGATCTTCCAAGCAGTTTTAGTTTGCTTAATTTACTTTCATCATACAATTGATCGTAAACCTCCGATGGATTAACCCCACGATCAAGTAAGTAAGCTGCAATTCTATGGATTTCTGAAGACGTTCTGTCAAATCGAAAAGATCCTGTGTCGGTCATTATCGCCGCATAAAGCGGAACTGCCAGTTCTAAATCTATCTCCACAATATTTGTCTCTTTAATAAATTCAAATAATATGTGACCGGTGGCAGCATAACTCGCATCAATAAACAAGTGATCTGCAAAATCTTCAGGATCCTGGTGATGATCTACACAAATTTTTAATTTTGTCGAGTCCAAAAACTTTTGTTGTAAACTGACCATTCGATTAGCTCTGTTAAAGTCCAGAGCTACAAGTACATCTGAAGAAGCAAAAGAGTCAACATGCTCATTCGCATCATACTTCTCTATGATATTTTTAACATCAAGAAATTTAAGATTGTAAGGCGTTTCACTATGATTTATAATCTTATATGACTTATTAAGTTTGTACAACAAATTAGCAAACGCTATCTCTGATCCAATAGCGTCGGCGTCTGGATTAACATGAGTTGTTATCAGGAAGGTTTGATTGCTTGTTACTATTTCAGCGAGTTTATGAAAATTTATCATTAATAATAAAAGGGGCTTATGATTAAGCCCCATCTGCTTAAATTTTATCTGTATTTTTAATTATGTTACTTCCCAGGTATTAGCGCCAAATAAAACTTTTTCCAAATCACCTTTACCTTTTTTCTCAACAATTTTATTTATCTGAGTTCTAATACCTTCATCATACGTTTCTTTAAATATTTGTCTGAATACTCCAATGGGCGAAGGTAAATCCGGTCTATCATCAAGATGAGCTAAGATCATTGCATGGACAGGGCTATTGGAAAATTCATCATGAACCCAGAGATCATCAATTGAATACTTACCGTTTGAAATGTCAACAACTATCGGATGAGCACCATCGAGTTTTATTCCTTTATCCTTGTTCTTGCCAAATACCATCGGCTTACCGTGTTCAAGGATCAAAACATGATCGTCTTTTGTTTCCTTTTCAGTTAACAGCTCGAACGCGCCATCATTAAAAATATTACAGTTCTGAAAAATTTCCAGTAATGCCAATCCTTTATGCATCCCGGCTCGCTTAATCATTTCCTGCATGTGTTTTGGATTCCGATCAATCGTTCGAGCAACAAAAGATGCTTCAGAACCCAGAGCAAGTGATATTGGATTGAATGGATAATCAACGCTACCATAAGGAGTAGTTTTTGTTACTTTACCTTTTTCTGAAGTCGGTGAATATTGACCTTTTGTTAAACCATAAATTCTATTGTTGAATAATAAAACTTTCAGATCAATATTTTTTCTGCAAGCGTGAATAAAATGATTTCCACCGATGCTTAGCATATCGCCATCACCTGTTGCAACCCAAACGGATAAATCCGGATTTGCAACTTTAACACCGGTTGCTAGAATTGCAGCTCTTCCGTGTATTCCATGAAAACCATAAGTATTCATGTAATATGGAAAACGGCTTGAACATCCAATACCAGAAATCCAAACAACATTTTCTTTATTTGCCTGGATCAGTTCCGGGAATGTTCTTTGTACTTGGGCAAGGATTGAATAATCTCCACAACCGGGACACCATCGTACATCCTGATCACTTGTAAAATCTTTTGCCGTATATTTTTGAGTTACGGCTTCTGCGTTATTTGCCATTTCCACCTCCGAGTATGGATTTTATTTTCTCTAAAATATCATTGACTTTAAGCGGAAGTCCTCTAACTACATTTAATTGTTCGACTGGAATTAAATACTCACTCCGCAAAACATGAGCTAACTGCCCAAGGTTTATTTCAGGAACCAGAACAGTTTTGAAATTCTTTAATACCTGTGCGGTATTTTTTGGCATCGGATGCAAATATCTTAAATGTGCCTGGGATAACCGATAACCTAATTTGCTTGCTTTTATTACAGCATCTTTAATTGAACCATAAGTACTTCCCCAACCTAACACAAGCAGATCACCGTGATCGTCTCCATCAACTTCAAGATCCGGAATATCATTTGCAATTCTTCTAACCTTTTCAGTTCTGAGTTTAACCATCTTGTCATGATTGTCGGGATCATAACTTACCGAACCATACACGTCAGCTTTTTCAAGACCTCCAATCCTGTGTTCTAATCCGGGAGTACCTGGAATCGCCCAGGGTCTTGCAAGATTTTCATTCCTTAAATAGGGATAAAATCCTTCGGGGTCCGTTCTGTATTTAACAGGAATTTCTGCTAAATCCTTAACGTGGGGAACTCGCCATGGTTCCGAACCATTAGCAAGATAACCATCAGTCAATAAAATTACGGGAGTCATATATTTCAGTGCAATTCTCGATGCTTCGATAGCCATATAGAAACAATCTCTTGGTGTTCTTGCGGCAAGTACACAAACAGGAGCTTCACCATTACGACCATAAATAGCTTGAAAGAGATCTGCCTGTTCTGTCTTGGTTGGTAATCCGGTACTTGGTCCGCCTCTTTGAACATCAACAATAACAATCGGCAACTCGGTCATCACTGCTAAACCGATAGCTTCGATTTTGAGTGAAAGCCCTGGACCGCTCGTAGTCGTTAGTGCAAGATTACCAGCGAAAGCAGCGCCAATAGCCGAAGTAATTCCAGCAATTTCATCTTCTGCCTGAACAGTTTTAACGCCAAAGTTTTTATATGAACTCAAGTATTGTAATATTTCTGATGCCGGAGTTATCGGATAAGATCCGAGAAACAGAGGTAATCCACTTTTTACAGATGCTGCAAGAAATCCTAAAGCTGTTGCTTCATTTCCCGAAATATTTCGATAAATACCCTTTGGAAGTTTTGCGGCTTCAACTTTGTATCGGGTTGTGAAAATTTCAGTCATTTCACCAAATTTATGTCCAGCAAGCAAAGCTCTTGAATTTGCTTCAACGTATTCTGGTTTATTTTTAAATTTATCCTTTATCCAGTCTTCAGTATTTTTAAGTGGACGATCATATAACCAGTACATTAAACCAAGTGCAAAAAAGTTTTTAGTTCTTGCAACGTCTTTAGGACTTAAGCGTAAACCTTCAAGCGCATTTGCAGTAAGAGATGAAATAGGAACTTGCTGAACTTCAAAACCGCTCAATGAATCATCTTCAAGAGGATTTGATTCATAATTTGCAAGTTTTAAATTTTTCTGATCAAATGAATCAGAGTTGACAATAATTGTTGCGCCAGGTTTAAGTTCTTTAATATTTTTTTTGAGAGCAGCCGGATTCATTGCAACCAAAACATCAGGTAAATCTCCCGGTGTATTTATATCTTCACTTCCAAAGCTAAGTTGAAAACCACTGACACCATAAATTGTACCGGCGGGGGCTCTGATTTCTGCGGGATAATCGGGAAGTGTACTCAGGTCATTTCCAAGCCAGGCTGTTGTATCACTAAATTGTGTGCCTGTTAATTGCATTCCATCGCCGGAATCACCTGAAAAACGAACAGTAACATTAGTTACTACTCTAAATTCTTTTTCTTTAATTTCTGACATTTATTTTAATTCCTAAATATTTTTTAAAGCAATCAAAGTTACTAAGTACTATCTGATTTATCAATGCAATAATTGGTGTTTACTAATTAACAACTTCAATCATTTTGTAGAATTCGCCTGCATTTACGAATCCTGTTATGCGTTCAACTTCTTCACCTTTTGAATTGAGAATTAATACTGTTGGCACACCAACAATTTTAAATTGTTCTCTCAGCATTTCAACTTCGGGTGACAATGCTTTCGTCATATCAGCTTTATAAGTTTCAAATTCTTTTGACAACGATATAACCTTTGAATCCGAAAAAGTTAAAGCATCCAGTTCTTTACAAGGAATACACCAGTCAGCATAAAAATCTATGATCACTCCCCTGCCTGAAATTTCATCAAGAGCACTTTCAGAAAAAGGTTCCCAGCTAACTGAATTCGATTCTGATGGAATAAGTGCGTAAACTCCCACTGCCATAATAATTATTGAAAATGCAATCTTAAAAATTCTGAATCCTTTAACTGAGTTCGCGAGTTTTTCAAAGAATAAAAGATAGATAGCTGCTCCAATCATAAATACTGGAAGAACATAACCTGAAATACTTTTTGGTAGTAAAGGAAGCAAAAAGTACAAAGCCATTCCGATTAGAATAAAACCGAAAATGTGTTTAACTGCATCCATCCACTCACCAGCTCTGGGTAGTTTTTTAATTTTACCGGAAAAGATTGCGAGAAAGAGATAAGGTATTCCGAGTCCAACTGCAAGAACAAAAAATAAAAGAAATCCAAAATATGGATCTTGTTTTGTTGCAACATAAGTCACCAAACCCAGGACAAAAGGACCGATACATGGTGCAGCAACTATTCCCATAGTCAAACCCATGAAGAAAGCACCGTATAAACCAGCCTTTGCGCCGCCAGCTTTATTTACAAGATTATCGGGAAGTTTAAACTCATATACTCCGAACATACTTAATGAAAGTGCAATCATTATTGCAACGATTATTAAAATTACAATCGGATTTTGTAGTAGAGCTCCAAAAATTGCACCTGTAAGAGATGTAATTACACCAATAGCAGAATAAGTAACTGCAAGCCCAAGTATGAACAGGATACCCATAAAGAAAAGTTTGGTCGTGCTGCCTTCACTTTGTCCGCCAAAATATCCAACAGTAATCGGGATTAAAGGATAAACACAAGGAGTAAGATTTAAAGCTAAACCTCCGAGAAAAACAAAGAGCAACCCGATCACGAGTCCATTACTTTCGAGTGCATTTGAAATTGGATCAGATTCTGATTCTGTGCTAGCAGAAGTCTGAGTTAAACTAAGATCAATCTCTTTAAATATTTCATCATTAATTGAATTTACAGGAGTTGTTTTATCTGCAACTTCAACTAGTAATGTATCAATTACTGAAGTTGGTGCCTGACAGCTTATATCATTACAAGCCTGATATTCCAATTCAACTAAAAGCGGATATGTTCCGGGTTTAATTAATGAATCGACTGTTATCAGACCGCCAATGTAAACCGTTCCAGCTTCCCACACTGATAATGGTGATTCTGAAAACGAGAACTTAAAATCGTGAGGTTTGGGATAAGCAATTTTAATTAATGTGAAATGAGGGTTTTCTGGTATTATCAGAGAAGTTGGTATCAAATATTCATCATAAGGTTTGTTTGAATTGATATGCCATCCTTCAGCTACATTGGTTTCTAATGCTATTTTAAATTCTGTTCCCGGATATATTTTATCAAAGGAATGATAAGTTTTTATTGTCACGAGATCTTTCTGAATATCAAATTGTGCGAAAACACTGAAACTGATAATCAGAAAAAATGAAAAAGATAAATATGTTATTAACTTTAATTTTAACATTGTTTTCTCCAGTAATTAGATGTCGGAATGTGTGTGCAAATTTCTATTTATGAAAGTAACCCTGTATCAATTTACCCGGTATTGCTTTTATCATTTTGTTCCAAAAATTTCATTAAAAGTTCTGCATCAGCAGAATCCTTAGTTCTGTTAGCTGCCTTTTTGTTTTTTAAAAGATCATCCGGTGAAATAAAATAAACATCTTCATTTCCCAGTTTTCCTTTTACTTTATTTTTATATGCTTCAAAAAATGCAACGCCGCTGATGCTAGTAATCAGATCAATCCGGTTTGGACTGAAACCCAGTTGAATTATAGAATCGGGTTTAATAAAATCTTCCTTCTTAAGTTCCACACTTTCAAAACCAAAATCCTTAATAACTTTTAAAATTTTATCTGCATTTGTTTCAGACGGCTCAATAAAAAAATCAATATCTCCCGTATTTCTTGGATAAGTATAATAGATTAATGCGAATGCACCTACCACAAGATATTTAACTTCGTGATAATTGAGTAATCTTATAAACTCTTCGAAGTCCTTTTCTACTCTCATTATATAATTCTTGTTTATTAAATAATTCGATGTACTGCTCTCTCAATTCCTGCAGAATACTTAATTTTTCTTCGGGCGGAACTTTTTTCCAATATTCAATTTCATCTTCGTATTGTGCCGAATCGTGGAGATTGTATTTTTTAATTCTTTTTTCCATTAATATTAATTTCTCCAGCCTTGAACTATCGGATATCGTCTTCCATATCCAAATGCTTTTTTTGAAATTCTTAAAGCCGGAGCTGCCTGTCTTCTTTTAAATTCATTTATATCAACCATTCGTAAAACTTTCGAAACAACCTTTTCATTTTTAATCAACATATTTATTTCATCGAACTCTTTGTTTTCCTCCAGATACATTTTAAGAATTTTATCCAGTAAATTGTATGGTGGAAGGTCATCCTGATCTTTTTGATCGGGACTGAGTTCTGCCGAAGGCGGTTTCAAAATTATTTCCTTTGGAATTATTTCTTTGCTTTTATTTATGAACTCAGCAATCTTATAAAGATCACTTTTATAAACGTCCGCAATTACTGCAAGACTTCCACTCATATCACCGTAAAGTGTACAATAGCCAACAGCTAATTCGGATTTATTTCCCGTTGTCAAAACTAAATAACCATCGTTATTGGAAAAAGCCATTAAATACATACCACGAATTCGTGCCTGAATGTTTTCGCCGGTGAGTTTTCCAAATTTGTTCTTAAAATTAAAGTTTAACTGATTGATTGTTTCATCTACAACTGGTTGAATAGAAACATTATCTGATGAGATGCCAAGATTTTTAATAAGTTTCTTTGAATCAGAAACACTCCCTTTGCTCGAAAATTTTGAAGGCATAATTACAACGTGAACATTTTCTTTCCCCAATGCTTTTACAGCAATGTATGTCACCATCGCAGAATCAAGCCCACCACTCAATCCAACAACTGCTTTTTTGAATTTCATCTTTTGAAAATACTCTTTCACGCCATAAATCAGTGATGCAAGAACTTCTTCTTCAAAAGATTTTTCAATCTCTGTTTTTATTACTCTATCATTATCAGGGTCAAACAGAATAAAATCTTCTTCATAAGTTTTTCCAAATTGAACCAGGATTCCTTTTTTATCAAAGCACATACTTCCGCCATCAAACACCAAATCAGTTTGAACTCCAACACAACATACATAAGCTAATGGAAGCGAATCTTTTCTGCAGATTGTTGAGAGCATTTTTAGCCTTTCCTGCCGCTTACCATAAAAATACGGACTTGCAGAAATATTAATTAAAATTGCTGCACCTTTCTTTTTCAATTCTTCAACGGGATCAATAAGATATCTTCGTTTATACCAATAGTCAGCATCGTTCCAGATATCTTCACAAACAGAAATCCCAATATTTTCGCCTTTGAATTTATGAACCAAGACTTCTTTAGCCGGTTCAAAATATCTCATCTCATCGAAAACATCATAATTCGGGATCAAAGTTTTTGGCTGAATGAATTGAACTTTTCCATCATAACAAAGAACTGCAGAATTATGAATGTTTGTTCCGATTCTGTCGTGATCTTCAGTTATTGCACCAAAGAGCAATCCTGTTTCACCAGTAATTTTTGCAAGCTCGTTAATTTTTTTGTTTACAGCAGAACGGAATTCTTTTTTTTCTACAAGATCAAGCGGTGGATAGCCGACAAGCGAGAGTTCTGGAAATATTACCAGGTCAGCCTTTGCCGTGGTTCCTCGCTTATAACCTTTTACAATTTTTTCTTTGTTGTAATCTAAATTGCCAATAATTGGGTTTATCTGGCAAAGTGCAATTTTCATTTCTATAATTGATTTTATTACGAAATATACTACTACAACCAAACTCGGCAAAATTGAAAAATGCAAGAGTCTTCTTATTTATCAGGTTATTTTGAGAACAAAATCTATTCATACAATCATTCATGCATACATTTATACGATTTACTGGATTCATTAACCGATAAATCTCTTGCAATCACCGATATAATCTTACCATACTTAATAAAATACGTGGAAATCATTTAAAATCTTATTTATTAGAATCTGGATTTTAAAAGATTATTTTAAAGCTGGAGGAAAAAATGAATAAGAAACTATATCGTTCGACAAATGACAAAATGCTTGGCGGAGTTGCCGGAGGACTCGCAGAATATTTTGGAATTGATTCAACTCTTGTCAGAGTATTGTTCATCGTCATAGTTTTTTTGGGAGGCGGAGGTATAATTGCTTATATCATTCTATGGATAGTTGTTCCTCAAAAACCTTATGAACTTCCAAAGTATCCATTTAATCAATCACCTCCCGAATGTGAAAGCAATTCTAATTTTTCTTCGAGTGAAAATAAATCCGATTCTTTCAGTATGAATAGCAGCGGTGGTATTGCAAGTTCACTTCCACATACAAATAATAAACAAATCTGGGTTGCAATTGTGCTAATGGTAATCGGCAGTTTATTACTGCTCGATAATATTTTTCCGCGATTTGATTTTAATCATTACTGGCCTGTAATTCTGATTGCGATTGGTGTTGGACTTTTATTGAAGGCAAAAAACTAATAGGAGATATTAAAATGAAACCATCACATATTTTTTGGGGTTTACTTTTTATCGGACTTGGTTTGCTGGTTCTGATTAATAATTTTACAGATATCATGATGGACTGGTCAACAATCTGGAAACTCTGGCCGTTAACAATTGTTCTGATCGGTTTATCCATTCTGATCAAGCATCAGTTTGGAAAAAGTATAATCGCCGGACTTGCAGCGATAGTTCTAGCTCTTGCAATCTTTGCAAGTTTCAAAACTGCTACACACTTCTTAAACAATGATTTCAAAATTGATTTCGGAAATGATGCAAAACACGAAATCGATACATCAGAATTTACAGAACAATTTGATTCTACATTGCACTTTGCAACTTTTAATTTTAATGCAGGCGCAGGTACTTTTAATATAACTGATACAACCGCACATTTAATATATGCAAAGACAGTTGGCTATATAAATAATTACGATCTCTCAAGATATGATACCGATAGCAGCACAATTATTGATTTCGATATGGGAGATAAAGCAATTTTCAGATTCGGTGATAATTATAAAAATACAGTCAACTTAGCTCTAAATCCCAAACCTGTTTGGAATATGAATTTTGATGTTGGTGCAGCTTCAATGGATTTTGATTTGACTCAGTTTAAAACGAGAGATATTACGGTTGATATGGGTGCTGCATCAATTAATATTAAGATTGGAAATCTGAATCCCGAAACAAATATTAGTGTTGATGCTGGTGCATCGGATATTAATATTTCTGTTCCAAAAGAATCAGGTTGTGAAATTACAATAGATGGGGCACTTTCTTCAAAGCATTTTGATGAATTTAAAAAGATGGATTCTGATAATTATGTGACTGAGAATTTTGAAAGTGCAGTTAACAAAATTTATATAAACATAGAATGCGGAGTTTCTTCAATAAGTGTGGACAGGTACTAAACTAAAAACTTACTCTTAAACTTTAACTTTAACTTAAATTGTTTAGAAGTAAGTTTAAGAACAGGAGCTCAGCTAGCTCCCCTTTAAACGCTTTTTGCATTAAGCTTATGAACTCTCGCCAACCTCTCTCTTACCAAGAGAGAGGCTTATTTTCATTTTAAAACTTTTTTTAATTGTTCTGTCAGCATAAGAAATGTTTTTTTATAACTCTAAATAATCCCTTCTCTTTTTAAGAGAAAGGTACGGGATGAGTTCACGAAACCAACTCCCCTTTAAATGCTTTTTGCATTATAAATAATCTCTCTCTTTATCTCTCTCTTGAAAAGAGAGAGAATTATTAAAAATTCAAAACTAATTATTAGTTCTTCTGTCAGCATAAGAAATGTTTTTTTATAACTCTAAATAATCCCTTCTCTTTTTAAGAGAAGGGTACGGGATGAGTTCACGAAACCAACTCCGCTTTAAATGCTTTTTACATTAAACTGAGGAACTCTCTCTTTATCTCTCTCTTACAAAGAGAGAGAATTATTAACAATTCAAAACTAATTATTAGTTCTTCTGTCAGCATAAGAAATGTTTTTTTATAACTCTAAATAATCCCTTCTCTTTTTAAGAGAAAGGTACGGGATGAGTTCACGAAACCAACTCCCCTTTAAATGCTTTTTACATTAAACTAAGGAACTCTCTCTTTATCTCTCTCTTACAAAGAGAGAGAATTAATATCATTATAAAACTTTTCAACTTTTATTTTCTCCAATAGCTCACTTGCTGACTCACCTGCCCGCCGATTTTTTCTTCTGCTTTTTGTTAAGGTTTAACTTTTCCTTTTCTAATTTAATTTTTTCCAATAGCTTGCTGGCAGGCGGGTCATTCGGGTCTTGCGGAACAAGTTCTCCTCTGAATGCTTTTGCTAATATTGATTGTGTTAGTTTATCTACAAATGCTTTTGCTTTTTTATATCTCTCTTCTATTTCATCTGCTTTTTTGAGAAGTGCTTCAACTCGTTTTACGATTTCTTTTTGTTCTGCGTAAGGAGGAATATTGATTTCCCAGTTTTTAATTTTTGAGATGTTAAGATTAGGCTGATTCCCTCCTACTGAAATCATTCTAATTTCTGCATACTGACTTAAACAAAACAAGTAGACATAATTCCTTATTACCTCATCGATAGATTCATTAACTAAAGCTGCACAAGCTTGATTTATAGTAGCTTTTATTTTTAACACTCCAACTTGACCTCTTGTTTTTCCCTCACCATACATTGCAATTAGTATTGTATCAATTGGTAACAAACTGACATTTGTTTCCTTAAGTGCTTTCTCTGTTATATACTCTTCAGATTCTATGATATCACAATTCTGGACTTGACCAGATTTTATCCAAGGTATTTTACCATTTTCCCAATAAGCGTTATTCTTTCTAGATGGTGTTGATCCTGTTTCTACATCAAAAATGTTTTGAAGACAAGTTCTACTCCAATTTTTAATCTCTGTAATTTTAGAACTATCAATCTCAACAAACTTCAATTTTATATTCTTTTTAGTTCGATTAATAAATATTCTATTTATTAGAATAGCTCCACTTTCATCAACTGCATTCCTCTCTCTCCAATCCTTTGTCAACTCTCCTGTTACTGCTGCGTTAAGAACTGACTGCCTGAATCTTTTTATTATAACAGGAATTTTCTCAAGCCGTGCTTTTGCATCTTCTACTTTTGCTAATAGCTTATCAAGTTTTTCTACAATTCGCTTTTGCTCGTTGAGTGGAGCTAAGGGAATTTCTATTTCAGCAAGTTTAGTTGCATTAACATTTGGAATCGCTATGCCAGTAGTAAGGTCTGAAATTGATTGCCAGTAATTCTTTGTATGAAAATAATAGTAAATAAACTTAGAATTGATCTCATCAAGTGTATTAAATCTAATCAAATATGAAGCAAATACCGTTTCAATAGATATATCTGATATTATATAACTTTTTCCGACCGACCCGGCCCTTGAAATTAAGATATCATTTTTCCTAATTAAATATTTACCTACATCCTTCGGAATATTGATGCAATATGGAACATTATCCCAAATTATTTTTCCATTTGATAAATCAGTCGTTCTAAGATATTTTATTTTTCCTGTTCTTTCGGATTTTGTTGTCCAACCATATTGAGGTTTCGAACAAACTTCTCCAATCTTACATTCAACCCACCCGTTTGGCAATTCACTCATTGCCATTTCCAATCTTTTCTGTTCCAATTATTTTTTTTATCCGAGTTAAAAGCGGGTTCAATAAATTTTTCAATTTCAGAAACAACTTCTGTAAAGTTTAAATTTATTTTTAGCATTCGTTTATTAATAAATGCATTCCAAAGAATTTTAAGACTTTCATCATTCTTAAATTTATCATCAAAAACAAAACGCCTTTTTTCGATTGATGTATTTCTGTTTTTAAATGTTTCCGTTAAAGCGTTATGGAGAGTTAAAAGATCAAACTGCTTACCAGCGGCAAAGAAATGAATATCATAAAAGTCTTTCATCCTGCTTGTAGCAATACCAAGAGAAACAATCGCTTCAAATTTTTCTGCAATTGCCGATTCAAGTGAATATACTTTTAAGTGCGGTGCTTCGAAATCCAGCAATGTGGGATAATCCATTGTAAGTGCATCAGGATAAATGACATCACCAAATCCAATATCTATTTGTATTTGCTGCTTTACAGAATCAAGTTTTGCCGACAATTTTATTCTAATACCGTGATAATCATCCTGCTCAACAATTTGTTCAGCAGAAACAGAATCCTTCTGAAAAAATAATCCATCTTCAAAATTTATTGCTGCAATTTCGC
Organism: Ignavibacteriota bacterium; assembly: GCA_013285405.1. NCBI lineage: Bacteria > Pseudomonadati > Ignavibacteriota > Ignavibacteriota bacterium. The sequence goes on from CP053446.1 coordinate 3,435,559, forward strand.
TGAATATTTCTTCCAACGATTCAGTTTTATTTGGCAGAGAAGTTCCAAGCAAATCAATATCTTTAGTTGGTCGGAGTCTGCTAATATCGTGGGCAAGAAAAAGCAGAGCACCTTTCAGGACAAAATTATCGGAGTAAACAGATTTTGAAATTCTAAACAAAAACCTTTCCTGAATATACTGTAGCAGGACTGAATTGAAATCGAGAGAGTTTTTACGAGCATAATTAAGTAGCTTTTCCTTTACAGATACGGCAATATTTTTAATTTCTTTTTTAGGCATCAACCTACAATTGCCTTAACATAAGGGAGTATTTTTTCTTTTACACTCAGAATCTCTGCATACTCAAAGAGCTTGTTTATATCCCGCTTTTTTAGCTTAAGATAATTTTTAAGAGATTCAATTACTATATCATCGCCAATCTTATTGCGGTAGCGGAAGAGGTCGCAGATTGTTTTTTCTATTTTATAAATTTTTATCCTTCCGCTTTTAGTATCAATCTCATCTATCCCTGTTTCATAATATTTATTGGGAAAATAGAAAACCTGAATCGGAGGATATTCCAGCTTAAAACCAGGGGTATTGTGTGGAACAGCTACAGTAATGTTAGAAGGATTAAAAGTAGTCAGCTCAAAATAGTCCGCAGCAGAAGTAAGGCAAATAACCGCTTTCTTATTTGCATTGCAAACGTCTGCAAAACTTCCGTGTTCATCCCAGGGATAATTTACAAGTTTATAAAGTCCAGGTTTTATCTTTTCAATTATTCCTTCAGATACAGCCTTAGCAATGTCTCTTGGATGAATTTTCTGGTTACGCAGTTCCTTCATTGTTGCGTAACCCTTATGTTTTTCGAATATTTTTATTATTTGTTTCATAGTATTGGATCGTTTCTTAGGCAAATATACAAAATATGCCTAAGAATTGATCCACTAAATTATGGTTCATTTTTACTGCCAACAGAATCGATTGGCAGTAATTCAGGACTGAATCAATTACAAGGAAAACAAAATTGATTTACTTTGAATTCGAACCATTCCCGTTTATTTCAATCTGTTCAAGAATATCTTTTAAGCTGTCAACAACTGCTTCAAGTTCTGTAATAGCTTCGCTTGCTAATACCTGTGGTTCTGGTAGTTCATCTGCATCTTCAAGACTTTCATCTTTAAGCCAGCTTATATCAAGTTTATAATCTCTTTCCTGTATCTGCTTCAAACTAAATTTTCTAAATCTACCTTCTTCACCTAAGTCTTTTCTCTTACTTGTTCCGTTAGGATTTTCACCATAGCACTTTTCAAACTCTTCAAAATGTTTTGGAGTAAGTGGTCTGTCTTTCTTAGTAACTCCAGGCACATTAGAACGTGCATCAAATATCCATACATTTTCAGTCGGCAATCCTTTCTGGAAGAAAATTACATTCGCTTTAACTCCCTGACTGTAAGGAGTAAATGTTCCCCTCGGCAATCTTAAAATTGTATGGAGGTTGCAATCCTGCATAAGAATTTCAAACACATCACCAGCTTTATCTTCAAACAAAACGTTATCAGGCAAAACCATCGCTGCTCTTCCGCCTGGTTTAAGCACATTCATAACGTGCTGAACGAAGTTTAACTGTTTGTTGCTTGTTTCAATTGTAAAGTCATCTCTTTCAGGTGCCTGATTAGCTCCTTTCGTTCCAAACGGAGGATTGGTAAGGATACAATCGTATAATTCATTTTTCTTTGGTTCATAGATTGTATCACCCAGATAGATTGTTGGCTCTAATCCGTGCAGGTAAAGATTCATTAAAGAAAGTCTTCTTGGTCTCGGGACTAAATCCTGTCCGTAATAAGTTTTTGTTTTAATTCGCTTGTAATCTTTTCTATCAATAGCTGCCCCGTGGTTTGATATACTCATCAGCCATTCATAAGCAGAAACAAGAAAACCTCCGCTTCCACAGGCAGGATCACAAATTGTAAAACCTGCCTGTCCGGTAGGCAGGTCACTTTTTTCTCTTGGATCAGGTTTCATTAATCTTACAATAGATTGGATCAAAACTCTTGGAGTAAAATATTGTCCAGCACCCTTCTTTCCTTCGCTTGCGGCTTTTTCTAACAGACCTTCAAAAGCTTCTCCCTTTACATCAACATCCATTGCAGTCCATTCTTCTTCATCAATCAAAACCAAAAGTCGTTTAAGATTAACAGGATTATTAAACCTTGGCATTGATTGAGCAAAGATGTCACCGAGAATTCCTTTTTGTTCTCTGAGGACTCTCAATATATCTGAGTAATGATCTGTTAATTGTGTTCCCGATTTTTCTTTTAAGGTATTCCAGTCGTAACCTTTTGGAATAGTTACGTCCTTCTCATTAGCCATCTTAAGAAATAGAAGATAAGTTAACTGCTCGATGTAATCGCCGTAATCAATTCCATCGTGACGAAGAGTGTGACAAAAACCCCAGAGTTTGTTTACAATGTCTGACATATTAGTTTAATGTTTAGATTTCTTAAAAGATTCGAATTTTTCCTGATCTAATTTCTGTTCAATTAGAGTTAGCACATTTTTATAAATCATCTTCTTTGATTTATCAGGGTAATTGGGAAATTCGTTAAATGCGATCCTATCGATAGCCCTAACTGATCTGGTGTATTCGAAGTAACCCATTATAACATCTGTATTGATTTCATCACCACTTCTACGCTCTAGTTGGAGCTCTCCCTTTTCAGAAAAGGATGCTTTATTGTGTTGGTTATGAAATTTAACATTTCCCATAGTTGTTGTTTCAACAATCCCCTTTATATACTGAGCATCAGTATAATATGATACTTTCCATTTACTCAAGTCAGTATCAATTGGGACTTCATTTTTATTCTTATCAACTGACGGCTTATCATAGCTGATAACCTCACTCAGATTAAATTTTATATTATACTTTGATTTGATTTTTACTTGTTTCATTTAAGCAGCAATATGATAATTTATTTCTTGAATTAGTTTCTTAAGTTCATCTTTCCCGAAAATCTTCTCGGCTTTTTTCCAACCACCTTTTTGTTCAAAGACTGGTGCTTCCTTGAAATCAATCTCATCTATTGTAAGATTTTGGACAAGATGTTCTTTAATCAGACTTAACCACTTTAATTGTTCATAAGTATAGTTTTTATTCGCTACTACTTTTTCAAAAGCAATGGATACCCTTTCCTCTGCAGTAAAAATTGGTTCTTCTTTCCTTGCAGCGTGTTTTACCATTGAAATAATATCAGCTAGTGACTTATTGTAAACCAATTTGTGTGCTTCCTGCAAATACTTCTCAGGAAATTTATTTATCGTCAGTCGCTCTCTAAGTTCATTCAAAGCTTTCGTATTCCAATCCTTTGGTTTCTCAAGCAGTATCTTAATTGCAAGTATATGTTCAGGATTTTCTTTTACAAATTTCATAAACATATTCAAATAGTCTGATGGTTTCTCTCCCATTATCAATTTTTCAGACGTAACTTCATCTTGGATTTCGTAACCAACTAGGAATTGCCTTTTAGCTCTTTGATAGTTAACTAATAGATCGTGAAAATCTTTATCTCTTAGAATTTTCATTGTGCCAGTAAAATCATCCTTGAGTTTTTGGAGTAATTCAGCTGCAAACTTTCCAATATCCCCATCAGGAATAAACATTGAAAACTTTTCTCTTGCCTCCGCACTCATATTCTTTTCAATTCTTCTCAGTCGTTTTACTAATACTTTAATAAAATATTCTCTGTCTACATTCTGGTAAATATTTTCAATTACTTGAGAAATCGTTAATGGTTCTTTTTCTGGAGCTTCAATCTGAAAGTCTGTTGTATTCTTAAAGTATTCTATCAGAGTCCCGTTAAAGCAATCAAAAACGACAAATTTTTCCTTATTGATTTCAGGACATAATCGTGTTCCTCTGCCAAGCATCTGCACCCAGAGGATTCTTGATTTTACAGGTCGCATAAAAACAACAAACTCAAGTGCAGGAAAGTCAACTCCAGTGCTAAGCATATCTACTGTTACTACTATCTTGGGATTTGGTCTATTTCTAAATTCTCTTATTCTTTGGAGAGGTCTATCAACATTTGGATTGCCTGTTATTTTCTTAACAAAGTCATCTCCCTGGTTAAATACTTCCTTACAAATCTTAACAATCTGGTCAGCGTGAGAAGTAAATTGAAGATCATTAACAGCAAAAATCAGAATCTTGGGAAATCTGCCTGTATCCTTTTCGTGTGCATAAGCATACTTAGCAAGTTCTTCAATTATTTGCAGATTGGTTGAAGGAGAAGTAATTTTTCTTTCTATTTCTTCCGCCTGGAATTCTCTTTCATCTTCTAGTTCATCATAAGTTTCTTTTCCAGTATCCGTATCTATTACACCTACCTGCTCACCTTCTTTAAGGAAAGCACCATTCATTAAAATATTTGAAGATATTTTGACAGCGTCGTAATCAACAAGAAAGCCATCAATAATAGCTTCATCAGTTGAATAACGATAAATTGGTTTACCGAAATAGGCTGTGGTATGTAATGCAGGTGTAGCAGTTAATCCTATCTTTATCGCATCAAAATAATCTAATGTGCTTCGCCAGACAGCCGTTTCTTTTGCAGTATAACCTCTGTGGCATTCATCAGCAATAATCAAATCAAACGTATGTATTGGAATTGGCGTTTCTAATTTTTCTGCATCTTCTTCATATTCGGGATCGTTCTTATCCTGTTCGAAAGAGTTCTCCCAACCAAAAAGATTTATTGTCATCCTTTGAATTGTGGACACATATACAAAGGTCTTGGTTCCATCTGGTTTTGTAAGATAATTTGTTGGCAAGATTTTAGGATTAAATGGTTCATCATCCCCAAAATCTTCTTTCTTGAATCGCTGTGAATATACTTCGTATTCCTGGTCAAACTTATTTCCAACTGGAGTAGTGAATGATCCAAACTCTCGGACAGCTTGAGCAGCTAACGCTCTTCTGTCAACTAAAAATAAAATTCTCTTGAATTGTTTTGTTTCCAATAATCTATAGATAAGCGAGACCAGAGTGAATGTCTTACCTGTGCCTGTAGCCATTGCAAGAAGCATAGCTCTTTTTCTTTCAACGATACCATCCTCAATAGCTTTAATGGCTTTGCTCTGGTAATATCGCAATTTATCGTTTTCTATAATTTGATCACCAATAGCTGTTTCATCAAAAGATTTTCGATTGAATAATTCTACTAACGCTGAGGGGGTGTGAAAGTTGGAAATTTTTCTGGAAATATTTTTTTCATTTCTGACGTCTAAGTGCCAGATTACTTCACCATTTGATGCATATAAAAAAGGGACTCCATATTCCTGCCATTTACCCACACTATCCATTACACCTTTTGCATATCGTTTTGCTTGTTCAAGAACATTCTGCGGATCAACACTAACTTTCTTTGCTTCAAGAATTCCCAACAATTTCCCATTAACAAAAAAAGCATAATCAGCGGGTCCATTACTGGTAGGATATTCTTCAACTGCGTGATTGGTTAATTTTGAAACGTCTTGAACTTTTGAGTTATGCACAATCTTCCAGGCAGGACTAAGAGATTTGAGTTGCCTGTCAATTCTCTCTTTTCTTGTTTTCCACTCTAGTTCTTGGTTTAGCATCAATACCATCGATAAATGTTTGACTAAAATAATGCTAATCTCACCGACTCGTCACCTCCCAAAAAAATGAAATTAAGTAGGAAGTGAAATTTCTAATAGAAGCTCATAAATCTTGTATATTAGGTTACTTTAAAATAAAGAAATGCATAGTTTATTCTAAACGATCTTCAGGTCGTGCTGTTATTTTTTTGACTTTTTACTTTTGACTTTTAAACTCGGTATCCACAAATACTTTTCAAGAATTACGCAATTATTCTTATCAAACTCTACTCCTTCATTACGCAATAATTCTTCCATTAGAGTTGGATCTCCAAAATGAATTTTTCCTGTTAACGCGCCATATCTGTTCACAACTCTGTGTGCAGGAATATCGGGTCCACATCCATTCAAAGCCCAACCGACTGTTCTTGCGGCAGATTTAATTCCACAAGCTTCAGCAATATGCCCATATGTTGTAACTTTTCCGTAAGGTATTTTCCTGGCAACAGTATATACTTTGTTGAAAAAATCCTTTTTTTGTTTATCTGTTTTTCGAATTGTTTTTTTCAAGTGAATAGAAACTGATTGCTAATAATATTACATTTATTAAATCCCAATAATCAAATAACAAATATCAAATAAATTTCAAACTACAAACCCAAAATTGCAGTCAATTGCAGATTTGAATTTTCAATATTCTGGTTTGATATTATTTGTTATTTGCAGATTGAGTTTTGGAAATTTATATAGATATTAATTCTTACTAAACTTTGAAAGATACGCTTTTATAAATCTATCAATATCGCCATCCATCACCCGTTGAACATCAGATGTCTCTTCATCCGTTCTGTGATCTTTGACCATATTGTATGGATGAAAAACATAAGAACGAATTTGACTTCCCCATTCGATTTTCATTTTGTTTTTTTCAACTTCATCAATTTCTGCCTGCTGTTTATCAAGTTCAAGTTGATAAAGTTTTGACTTCAGCATTTTCATCGCTCTTGTTTTATTTTGAATCTGAGATCGTTCACTCTGACAAGCTGCAACAGTATTTGTTGGAATGTGAGTAATTCGTACTGCGGTTTCAACTTTATTTACGTTCTGTCCACCCTTTCCGCCGGAACGATACGTATCAATTCTTAAATCCGCAGGATTAATTTCAATTTCGATTGTATCATCTATCTCAGGAATAACAAACACAGATGCAAATGAAGTATGTCGTCTTTTATTTGAATCGAAAGGAGAAATACGAACTAGTCGATGAACACCATTTTCAGCTTTTAAATATCCATATGCAAATTCGCCGGTAACTTCCACTGTTGCAGATTTTATTCCTGCACCATCACCATCAAGAATATCCACAATACTCATCTGATATCCGCTCTGTTCTCCCCAGCGCATATACATTCGCAAAAGCATATCAGCCCAATCCTGTGATTCAGTTCCACCGGCACCGGAATGAATTGTAAGAATACAATTTTTATCATCATCTTTTCCACTGAGCATATTTTTGAATTCAGCTTTTTCAATTTCGGAATTCAGATTATCAAGTTCTTTTCTGATGTCGTCATAAAATGATTCATCTTCTTCCATCGACGCCAATTCAATAATATCTCTTACATCATTCGATTTTTTATCAACCTCTTTCCAGAGATTGATCCATTGTTCGAGAGTTTTTATTTCCTGGAGAGTTTTTTGTGCAGCGATCTGATCATTCCAGAAAGAAGATTCAGAAGATTTATTGCGGAGTTCTTCTACCTTTGCAATCTTTTTATCAACATCAAAGATACCCCCGAAGATTCGTGATTCTCTGCTGGTAGGTTTTAAGTTCTTTTAATTCGTCTTCGTACATAACACTCTCAGGTTAATTAATAATTTCTGATTCGGTTGTATTTAAAATAAATTATAGTAAAGTCAAAAGCATGGTTGAATGGATGCATTGTTTCATGATAAATCATACATTCATGCATACATGCATTCAAACGTCCAGTTCGAGTCGTAGTAGCGCAGCCGCAAGTGTTTTACCTTGTGCATCATGTTTTAGTGAGACTGTTCCACCGCCTCCAAGCGTGTCGTGAAGCAGAAAGTTTAACGCTCTGATATTTGGTAATTCGTATCTCTCAACTTTACCGTGACAAATTCCTTCGAAATGTTTTTTGACACTTTCAGCAGTCAGATATTTTTCAATTATTTTATAACCATTTTGATCATAAGCGATGATACCAATATTAGCGGCATCGCCTTTATCTCCACTACGACCGTGTGTTATATCTCGTAATTTTATTTTCATTCTTTCTCTCTTTATGCTGAACTTGTTTCAGCATCTTAAAACTAAATAAATAATTTTCTTTAAGCAGTAAATCTCTGACAAAAGATCCTGAACCAAGTTCAGGATGGATCTGAGTAAAGCATTTTAACCGGATCAGAAATTTCAGGATACAAATCTTTCCAATCCTTATTTTTATCTTCAATCAAATTAATCTTCCACTGTCTGTGCCAATTCTTAAGTTGCTTTCTCTTTTAATTGCACTTTGCAAATCTGGTTGAGATTCAAAATAAACCAACTTATCCACATTATAATTTTTTGTAACACCTTCAATTAACCTATTTTTATGTTCAAAGATTCGTCTGGCTAATACATTGGTCATCCCTATGTAAAGCACTTTATTTTTACTCGACAATATATAAACGTAATAATTTTTCATCCCAATTTATACTGGATATGTTTTCAGTATCGATTAGCGTACGCTCTATCTTATTTTTCAATGCCACTAAAGGTCCTGAAATAAATTCAGGACAAGTTATTGCAACTCCAGAATTTGAACTTTCGGTTCGACTAATTTTTTCGGAATCAACGCAGGCCAATAAGCAACAACTTCTTTTGGCTTTGGTCTTCCACCAGCGAAACCAGTTACACTTGGTGGACCGGTTAGAATCAGCGGTGCGATTTCTTGTCCAAATCTGTTTACTGATTTCCAATCTTTTGATCTGACTGAAAAATGGAAAACTATTTCATTTATTTTATCTTCATCTAATTCAGGCGCAAGAGTTTCGTGTGTTGCATTGTAACCAATATATTCTGTTCTGATTTCATCGAATTGCAGTCCAAGATTTTCTAATCGCTTTCTTAAAATTTTATCGGCAGCTTTTGCTTTCGTCAATGCCTGCGGCCAGGAATAAGTCAGACTTCCTGATGAACTATAACCATCGCTGTATGAACAGGAAACTTTGTAGAATTCTGTTTCTGGTTTTCCTTTGACATTAAAAACTTTAACTCTATCCTTCCCAACTTCTTCAAGTTTAATTGAAGTGAAATCAGCGACACAATCAGGAGTTATATATTCTTTGGGATTTCCAATTTCATAAACGAGTTGTTCAGCAACTGTTTCGAATGAAACTCTTCCACCTGTATTGGTATGTTTCGTAATTATAACTTCACCATTTGGAAAAGCTTCCGCAATCGGGAATCCAATTTCAGCAAAATTATCAATTGATTCCCAATCACCTAAAAAATTTCCACCTGATGCCTGGGCACCACATTCAAGAATATGTCCGGCTACAGTTCCTGCAGCCATTAAATTATAATTTTTCATATCCCATCCAAATTCATAAATCATCGGAGCGAGTGTTAAACCTGTATCGGTTGTTCTACCAGTAATTACAATATCAGCGCCCTTCTTTAACGCCTCAACAATTGGTGCAGCACCGAAATAAACATTTGCACTTAATAATTTATCTTTGACGAGAGTAATTGATTCACCGGTTTCCATATTATTCAGTTGAGAACCGTTTCCTAGAATTTCATCAAGTCGATCTTTGATATCATCACCTAAAACAACAGCAACATTTAATTTTATTATTCCGGCTTGATTTGCAACCTCACGAATTGCTTCCGCACAAGCGACCGGATTTACTCCGCCACCATTCGTAATAATTTTTATTCCCTTTTGGGAAGAGATTGGAAGAATTCTTCTCATCAACTCGATCAAGTCAGTTGCATAACCAAGTTTGGGATCTTTATTTTTTTGTTTTTGAAGAATGGACATCGTTACTTCAGCAAGATAATCCATTACAAGATAATCGATATCACCTTTTGTAACCTGATGATATGGTGCATCAATTAAATCACCCCAAAATCCTTGTCCGGAAGCTATTTTTATTTTTTCTTTCATCTCACTTTATGCTGAATTTATTTCAGCATCTTTAAGTGTTTGCTGTAATTTATTTATTGATTATACACGAGTCCCTGAAACAAGTTCAGGGTAAAGTATTTAGTCACCCCAAAATCCTTGTCCGGAAGCTATTTTTATTTTTTCTTTCATCTCACTTTATGCTGAATCTACCTGTCGGTAGACAGGTTTATTTCAGCATCTTTAAGTGTTTGCTGTAATTTATTTATTGATTATACACGAGTCCCTGAAACAAGTTCAGGGTAAAGTATTTAGTCACCCCAAAATCCTTGTCCGGAAGCTATTTTTATTTTTTCTTTCATCTCACTTTATGCTGAATTTATTTCAGCATCTTTAAGTGTTTGCTGTAATTTATTTATTGATTATACACGAGTCCCTGAAACAAGTTCAGGGTAAAGTATTTAGTCACCCCAAAATCCTTGTCCGGAAGCTATTTTTATTTTTTCTTTCATCTCACTTTATGCTGAATCTACCTGTCGGTAGACAGGTTTATTTCAGCATCTTTAAGTGTTTGCTGTAATTTATTTATTGATTATACACGAGTCCCTGAAACAAGTTCAGGGTAAAGTATTAAGTCACCCCAAAATCCTTGCCCGGAAGCTATTTTTATTTTTTCTTTCATCTCACTTTATGCTGAATCTACCTGTCGGTAGACAGGTTTATTTCAGCATCTTTAAGTGTTTGCTGTAATTTATTTATTGATTATACACGAGTCCCTGAAACAAGTTCAGGGTAAAGTATTTAGTCACCCCAAAATCCTTGTCCGGAAGCTATTTTTATTTTTTCTTTCATCTCACTTTATGCTGAATCTACCTGTCGGTAGACAGGTTTATTTCAGCATCTTTAAGTGTTTGCTGTAATTTATTTATTGATTATACACGAGTCCCTGAAACAAGTTCAGGGTAAAGTATTAAGTCACCCCAAAATCCTTGTCCGGAAGCTATTTTTATTTTTTCTTTCATCTCACTTTATGCTGAATCTACCTGTCGGTAGACAGGTTTATTTCAGCATCTTTAAGTGTTTGCTGTAATTTATTTATTGATTATACACGAGTCCCTGAAACAAGCTCAGGGTAAAGTATTAAGTCACCCCAAAATCCTTGTCCGGAGGCTATTTTTATTCTTTCTTTCAATTAATTTCATTAAAAATAAATTTTGATAATCTAATTTATCAAGAAATAAATAAAGCGGGAAATAGATTCGTATCTTTTCAAAGTTACTTCTGATTTTTTTATAAAAGCTTGCTAATAAATATTGCGATTTTATCTAAATCAGAAAATTCATTCACTTCAAACCAATGAATGCGTTCATCTTTTCTAAACCAGGTCATCTGACGCTTTGCATAATGACGTGTGTTTCGTTTAATTAATTCAATCGCTCTTTCAAGACTAATTTCTCCTTCAAGATGCTGAACTATTTCTTTGTAACCAACTGTATTCAATGAGTTCAGATTTTTATCGTAGCCCATTTCCAGAATATTTTGTACTTCATCAATTAATCCATTTTCAATCATACTATCGACGCGTTGGTTAATATTTTCATAAAGTAGTTCTCTATTCCAGTTTAAACCAAATTGTTTAAACTCATATTTTTTTTCTTTTAAAGAAGATTGTTTTTGATGATGCTTCCAGATTGGTTCACCTGTGGTATGAAATACTTCAAGCGCACGCATTACTCTTTTCCAATTTTGTGGAAGCATTTTCTCAGCACTGATCGGATCATTTTTTTTTAGTTCTTCATACAAATATTCATTTCCAAATTCTTTTCGTTTTTGAAGCAGTTCATTTCGATATTCCTCATCTTTATCAGTTGATTGAAAAATTCCGTCAATCAAAGCTTTTATATAAAGTCCACTCCCTCCAACAATCACAGGCAATTTATTTCTATTAAATATTTCTTCGATGATTCGTTCGGCATCTTTCTCAAACAAACTTACATCATAATTTTCTGCTGGATCAAGAAAATCGATCAGATGATGTTGAACTTTTCTGAGCTGTTCAGTAGAAGGTTTTGCTGTTCCGATATCAAGAAGTTTATAGAATTGTCTGCTATCTGCAGAGATAATTTCAGAATGAATTAGATGAGAAAGAATTAAGCTAAGATTAGTTTTACCAGAACAAGTTGGACCAACTAATACTATTACTTCATTTATATCCTCACTTCGCACCTTTGTCTTCCCGCTTCCATTTTCCATCTTCCATCAACCATTTTCTCCGCCAAAAGCGGATTTCGCCTTGCCTACCGGCAGGCAGGTTTGCTCAACATCATCCATCTTCCATCCTAAACTATTCTTTCCATCCTTCTCTACCAATCAAAGGAACGAAAGCAAACTGTGGAATTTCTTCAACAACAAATTCGGTATCTGAAATTTTTGTTAGCACTTTCAGAGTTTGCGTACTCATATTACCAACAGGAATAACCATCTTTCCATTAATAGCTAATTGTTTTTTCAAAGTTTCAGGAATGCTCGGTGAACCAGCAGTCACGATTATTTTATCAAAAGGTGAATATTGATCCCAGCCAAGTGTACCATCTCCATATTTACAATGAACGCGAATTCTCAGTTTCTCAAATCGTTTCAAGACTTCGTTATAAATATCAATGTGTCTTTCAACGCTGTAAACTTTAGCACCCATTTCAAAAAGGATTGCAGCCTGATAACCAGAACCTGTTCCAATCTCCAAAACTTTTTCCCCCTTCTTGATCTGAAGTGCTTCTGTCATAATCGCAATTGTAAATGGTTGGGAGATTGTTTGATTATACCCAATCGGTAAAGCAATATCCTTATAAGCATTTGATTTCATCACCGCCTGAACAAATTTTTCTCTTTCAACTTTTTGAAATGCACTGAGGAGGTGTTCATCTGAAATACCTTTTTGCCTGAGGCTATCGACTAGTTCTTGTCTTTGCAGTTTGTACATTATTTGTCGTTTACCTTTCACATTAAAATAACAATAACTTCATCAAAAAGTAAAAAATTACCCAAATCTCACCGTCAAGATTTTTTTAAAATAATAGTTGATTTTATACGGAATTTTTTTAATATAGTAGTAGAATTTTAATAAAATTCATATTCATTGATTGTTAGTATTAAATCAGTTGAATTTTATTCATCTTTTAGAGGGTCTATCAATTAAATATGGTTAAAAAAAATTTTAAATCTTTTTTAGCTCACTTCAATCTCGAAATTAAAAGTAAATATTTTTGCTTAATTAACTTCATTCATAAATCAACACAGGAGGTTTCTATATGAAACAATTCTTTAGTATACTTTTCTTGTTTGTACTTTTTTCTGGGCTTGTTCTTGCACAGGATAACGCAAGAGATTTAGCTCCGAAATCTTCAGGACCAGTAATAATCGCTGGACATGGTGGATTGCCAATTTGGGAAGCACCTACTGCAACCTTATTTGATAATGGTGGTATAGTAAACGATCCAGGTGGTGGATCAGGCGGTGCTGATAGAAGTTACATCGAATCAGCTTTAGGTCACACACTTTTCGGATGGGGTCATCAAATAGCTTCAAACATTTCTATGGCAGACGATTTTACAATCCCTGCCGGTGAATCATGGCAGATTGATCAGTTGATATCTTATTCTTATCAGACTGGTTCAACAACTACATCAACAATAAACGATGCCAGAATTCAAATTTGGAATGGTAGCCCAATGTCAGGCGGGACCGTTATCTGGGGTGATTTGACTACAAATCGTTTGGCTTCTTCAACATGGGGAAATATCTATAGAACAACCGACACTGACCCAACAAATACTCAAAGACCTGTAATGATAGTAACATCTAACGTAGGTACAACTCTTCCTGCTGGTACTTATTGGATTGAATGGCGATTAGGTGGAACTTTATCTTCGGGTCCTTGGTGCCCACCGGTTTGTTCACTCGGTGTTGCAGTAACAGGCGATGCATTGCAATTTAATGCTGGTACTTGGGCAGCAGCTTTAAACGGAACTTCACCTAACGGAGCTCCTTTTATACTTACAGGCAGCATTGTTGGTGGTGGAGGCAATACGTTTTTCGAAGACTTCGAAGGCTTTGCCGTTGGCGGACAAGTTGCTTGTCAGGATCCTGCAAACTGGACAACCTGGAGTCAACTGCCTTGCAGTGCAGAAGATGCATCTGTATCCTCAAACTATGCACACAGTGGTACAAAATCTTTTGTTATCGTACCAGCTAATGACTTCGTGAAACCGCTTGGCGATAAAACATCCGGTAAATGGTGGGTAAGTTTCTGGGTATATATGCCAACAGGTAAAGGTGGATATTTCAATACACTTAACACATTCCCTGCTACTGCATCTGAACATTGGGGAATGGAAGTTTATTTTGACGTAGGTGGTGCTGGAAGACTTCTCAATGGTGGTACAGTTAACTTCTCCTGGACAGAAAATACCTGGCAGTATTGTGAAGTTATTGTTGACCTTGATCTCGATCAGGCTCAGTTCTGGTTCAATGGAAGTCAGGTTGGAACAAGCTGGCAGTGGACAAGAGGAAATCCGGCTTATGCACTTAAATTAGCTGCAAACGATTTCTATGGTCCGTTACAGACAACTGCTGACGAATGTTATTATGATGATTACTGGTTCGGTGATGAAGCCTGGGTTCCTGTTGAAATGACTTCATTCGCTGGAAGTGTAAACAATCTCGGTCAAGTTGTATTGAACTGGCAAACAGCTTCCGAATTAAATAACCATATGTTTGAAATTGAAAGAAGAACAGAAACTTCTGAATTCAGAACTGTTGGTTTTGTTGAAGGTCACGGAACTACTACACAGCAGAATAACTACAGCTATGTTGATAAAACTGCTGAACAAGGTGTTAATTATTACAGACTCAAACAAGTTGATTTCAACGGAACATATTCTTATTCAGACATCGTTGAAATTGAAGTAGTTGGTCCATTAACATTTGAATTGGCTCAGAATTATCCAAACCCATTCAACCCATCAACAAACATTAAATACAGTGTACCTGAATCTGGTAATATCAGACTTTCAGTTTACAATCTTGTTGGTGAGGAAGTTGCAGTATTAGTAAATGGTTTCAGCCAGGCTGGATTCTATGAAGTAACTTTTGATGCTTCAAATCTTTCGACAGGTGTTTACCTTTATAAATTACAGTCAGCTAATTCAGTTCAGACAAAGAAGATGATGTTACTCAAGTAATTTCATCTGAATATCAGAAAATTATAGTCCGGCAGCTGCCGGACTTTTTTTTGCTTTTATTGAATTCTTTTAAAAAGATTAGTATAATGATCTTAGAATTTTAATAATTTATTGCTCAATCCATTATTAAAATTGCTTCAAACTAATAATATTTTTTTTCAACAAACGTAGGGAGATTTGGCATGAAACAAATCACTCAATTTTTTCTTTCCTTCCTGATTATTTCAAGTATTGTGTTAGCTCAGGAAAACAACAGAGACCTAACCAAAACACCATCCAATTTTGATAATCCTAAATATGTTTATGGTCCAGGATTGACTGAAGCTACTTTGGGCTTCGCAGAAAGTTTCGAAGATGCAACATTCCCACCGGCTGGATGGCTCAAGGCTAATCCTGATGGTGGTACTGGTTGGAACAGACAACTAGCAGGTACAACACCTATACCTGGTTGGAACGGTGGAGTTATCACAGCACCCTCAGGCGGTGGAAATGCAGTTGCATTTTGCACTTGGAATACTGGAGGCGCTACTTCAAATGACCAATGGCTTATCACACCCCAGGTAACAAATGTTCAAACTGGTGATATGTTAACTTTTTGGATGTTGATCCCTGGATATGCAAATGGTAGCTACCTTGAACAAGTTGATATCAGAATTTCAACAACTGGAACCAATGTTTCTGACTTTTCAACTGTTGTTGCAGCATTAGTTTTCCCTGCTGGCTCTCCTGATACTACCTGGATTCAATATTCATATCAATTAACAAATTTTGTTTCACCTGGTTCAAACATTTACATTGGTTTCCGAGAGCATGTAACTGATAATTTAAATGATGGCGCTGCAGTTCTTTTAGATTTGGTTGAAGTAACTCAAGGTGGATCCAGTAACACCTTCTTCGAAGATTTTGAAGGCTTTGCCGTTGGCGGACAAGTTGCGTGTCAGGATCCAACAAACTGGTCAACCTGGAGTCAACTACCATGTAGTGCAGAAGATGCATCTGTATCCTCCAACTATGCACACAGTGGTACAAAATCTTTTGTTATCGTACCAGCTAATGACTTCGTGAAACCGCTTGGCGATAAAACATCCGGTAAATGGTGGATTAGCTTCTGGGTATATATGCCAACAGGTAAAGGTGGATATTTCAATACACTTAACACATTCCCTGCTACTGCAAATGAACACTGGGGAATGGAACTTTATTTTGACGTAGGTGGCGCAGGAAGACTTCTTAATGGTGGGACAGTAAACTTCTCCTGGACAGAAAATACCTGGCAGTATTGTGAAGTTATTGTTGACCTTGATCTCGATCAGGCTCAGTTCTGGTTCAATGGAAGTCAGGTTGGAACAAGCTGGCAGTGGACAAGAGGAAATCCAGCTTATGCACTTAAATTAGCTGCAAACGATTTCTATGGTCCGTTACAGACAACTGCTGACGAATGTTATTATGATGATTACTGGTTCGGTGATGAAGCCTGGGTTCCTGTTGAAATGACTTCATTCGCTGGAAGTGTAAACAATCTCGGTCAAGTTGTATTGAACTGGCAAACAGCTTCCGAATTAAACAACCATATGTTTGAAATTGAAAGAAGAACAGAAACTTCTGAATTCAGAACTGTTGGTTTTGTTGAAGGTCACGGAACTACTACACAGCAGAATAACTACAGCTATGTTGATAAAACTGCTGAACAAGGTGTTAATTATTACAGACTCAAACAAGTTGATTTCAACGGAACATATTCTTATTCAGACATCGTTGAAATTGAAGTAGTTGGTCCATTAACATTTGAATTGGCTCAGAATTATCCAAACCCATTCAACCCATCAACAAACATTAAATACAGTGTTCCTGAATCAGGTAATATCAGACTTTCAGTTTACAATCTTGTTGGTGAGGAAGTTGCAGTATTAGTAAATGGTTTCAGCCAGGCTGGATTCTATGAAGTAACTTTTGATGCTTCAAATCTTTCGACAGGTGTTTACCTTTACAAATTACAGTCAGCTAATTCAGTTCAAACAAAGAAGATGATGTTACTCAAGTAATTTCATCTGAATTTCAGAAAATTATAGTCCGGCAGCTGCCGGACTTTTTTTTGCTTGAAAACTTATTTGATTACAAAGGATGGTGATATTATATTTGAACACGAAATTGTTTGATTACTTGTTCTTATTTAACTTGATTTTATGCGGGAATAGCTCAGTTGGTAGAGCGCAACCTTGCCAAGGTTGATGTCGCGGGTTCGAGTCCCGTTTCCCGCTCCATTTCCAGACAAAAACCCAATTTCTGAAGGAAGTTGGGTTTCCGAATTTTAGAAGGCGGCGTTGCCAAGCGGTCTAAGGCGAAGGTCTGCAAAACCTTTATTCGTCGGTTCGAATCCGACCGCCGCCTCTAAATTTTTTCTCAAGTAATTTATTCCTCCGATAAAACCTTTATTCGAAGTTCTCCCAAAGGGATTCCTTCGGAAGATTCTGACCACCGCCTCTAATTTTTTCTCAAGTAATTTATTCCTCCGGCAAAACCTTTATTCGAAGTTCTCCCAAAGGGATTCCTTCGGAAGAATCTGACCGCCGCCTCTAAATTTTTCTCAAGAAATTTATTCCTCCGGCAAAACCTTTATTCGAAGTTCTCCCAAAGGGATTCCTTCGGAAGAATCCGACCGCCGCCTCTAAATTTTTCTCAAGTAATTTATTCCTCCCGCAAAACCTTTATTCGAAGTTCTCCCAAAGGGATTCCTTCGGAAGAATCCGACCGCCGCCTCTAATTTTTTCTCAAGTAATTTATTCCTCCGATAAAACCTTTATTCGAAGTTCTCCCAAAGGGATTCCTTCGGAAGATTCTGACCGCCGCCTCTAACTTTTTCTCAAGTAATTTATTCCTCCCGCAAAACCATTATTCGAAGTTCTCCCAAAGGGATTCCTTCGGAAGATTCTGACCACCGCCTCTAATTTTTTCTCAAGTAATTTATTCCTCCGGCAAAACCTTTATTCGAAGTTCTCCCAAAGGGATTCCTTCGGAAGATTCTGACCACCGCCTCTAATTTTTTCTCAAGTAATTTATTCCTCCGGCAAAACCTTTATTCGAAGTTCTCCCAAAGGGATTCCTTCGGAAGAATCTGACCGCCGCCTCTAATTTTTTCTCAAGTGATTTATTCCTCCGGCAATACCTTTATTCGAAGTTCTCTCAATAGGATTCCTTCGGAAGATTCTGACCGCCGCCTCTTTTAGTTAATCATCATTAATAAAAAAGTAAACTCAAGAAACAATAATTCATAAATTCTCTTTGAAGTTTCACAAATCTGATTTTTTGTGAAATTGAATCTGACTATTACCTACCTTTAATAAAACATTATATCTAAAATATCATTTACAAAATCATTAAATTTATTCCATCAATCACTCAAAATTTATGGAATATCTTTTAAGTTCATTAATAGGTTATTTGCTCGGCTCCTTTCCGACCGCATATATATTTCTCCAAAAGACAAAAGGATTGGATATCACAAAAGAGGGTTCCGGAAATGTTGGAGCTATGAATTCTTTTGAAGTGAGCAATTCAAAATTCGTTGGTATTTCCGTTTTATTTATCGATCTTTTAAAAGGCGGGGCAAGTGTTTTGATTCCAATTTTAGTATTTGGAAATGTATTCATTTATCCGGCAATAGGACTTTTGTTTGCTGTTTTTAGTCATTGCTATAATCCATGGATTTTTTTCAAAGGTGGACGAGGTCTTGCAACTGCTGCGGGTGGTGCTGCGATAATATTTCCATATCTGCTTGCAGTCTGGGTGATATTTTGGGTACTCTTTTATGTAATGAGAAAAGATATTCTTTTAGCTAATATTGCTGCAACAATTTTATCGGTATTGGTCCTGTTTGGAACTTATAGAATTGCATTCAACTATGCATTTCCCAAACCAGCAGGAGTAGATATATTATTAACGGCAAGTAGTTCAATACTGATAATAATTTTTATAAAACATATCGAACCGTTAAAAGAACTTATTCAAAAACAAAAAAATAAACGGAAACATAAAAATGAATAGTCAACAAAAAACAATACTCACCGTATTTTTTGTATTAGTACTATTAATCGGTGCAGTATTTATTAGTGCTGAACTAAACATCATCAGCTTCTCTGGTAATTCAAATGCTGATTTCAATTTAGCTTATGCTCAGACACAAGATCAGAAGACTATAAATAATGATAATATTACTTCTTCGAGAAGAAATATCATAACAGAAACTGTGAAAAATGTAAGCCCGTCAATTGTAGGTATAAATGTTATTGAGATAAGAGAATACAAAGATCCTTTCTCATCATTCTTCGATGACCCGTTCTTCCAAAGATTTTTTGGAAATCGAGGGAGTTACAGTCAGGAAGTTAAAGGTTTAGGTTCAGGCTATATAATTTCTGAAGATGGCTATATCGTTACAAATGATCATGTTGCCGGTAACGCAACAAAAATAACAATCACACTCACCGATGGACGGCAATTCGATGCTAAACTAATTGGTTCCGATTCTGCAAGTGATATATGTCTTCTTAAAATTGATGGAGATGATCTGCCTTATGTTACTCTTGGTAACTCGGATGATATTATAATTGGAGAATGGGTAATTGCTTTAGGAAATCCTTTTGGATTATTTGAACTTAATGATAAACCTACGGTGACAGTTGGAGTAGTTAGTGCAAGCGGTATGAATCTCGATGCTATAAATAACCGTTACTATTTAAATATGATTCAAACTGATGCTTCAATTAACGGCGGTAACAGTGGTGGTCCATTAGTCAATAGCGAGGGTAAGGTTATCGGAATGAATACACTTATTTTCACTGCTGGAGGAAATACAGGTAGTATTGGACTCGGTTTTGCTATTCCTATTAACAAAGTAAAAAGAATTGTTGAAGAACTGAAAAAAAATGGCAGTATTGATAGAAACTTTGAAATCGGAATGAGGATACAAACTATTGATGAGGGAATTGCACAGTATTATCATCTGAAAAGTATCAAAGGAGTAATTGTAACAAAAGTTTATCCTAATACTCCTGCTGAAAAAGGTGGAATTGAAGTCGGGGATATTATTCTTGAAGTAGAAGGATATAAAATCAATAACGAGAATACTATCTTCAGCGTATTCCATGAATTCAGAGCAGGTCAAACAGTTACACTCAAAATAATCAGAGATGAAAAAGAGTTAACCAAACAAATGAAATTGGTAAAAGGATGATTAGCAGATATACTCTGCCCGAAATGGGTAAAATATGGGAAGATGAATTTAAATTTTCCACCTGGTTAAAAATTGAAATTCTTGCCTGCGAAGCAAGAAAAGAAATGGGTGAAATACCAGAAGAAGATTTGAAAGTTATAAAAGAAAAAGCAGCATTCAATGTGAAAAAAATTCTTGATATAGAAGAAACAACCAAGCACGATGTAATTGCTTTTCTTACAAACGTCGCGGAATATGTTGGTCCTTCTTCCCGTCATATTCATTATGGAATGACTTCATCGGATATTTTAGATACAACTCTCTGCTTTCAAATGAAATCTGCTGGCGAAATTTTATTGAATCAACTACTTCAACTTAAAGAAGTATTGAAAGTACGAGCCATCGAACATAAAAACACTGTTTGTATTGGCAGATCGCATGGCATTCACGCAGAACCAACTACAATTGGGCTAAAGTTTGCTTTATGGTACGAAGAAATCAAGAGAAATATAAAAAGACTTCAGAGTGCAATTGATACAGTAAGTGTTGGACAAATTTCGGGTGCAGTTGGAACTTTTGAACATCTCTCTCCAAAAGTTGAAGAGTATGTTTGCAAAAAAATGGCGTTGAAACCAGCAAGCGTTTCTACTCAGGTTATCCAACGAGACAGACATGCCGAGTTTATGAATAGTCTGGCGGTTATCGGAGCAACACTTGAGAAAATTTCTGTTGAGATCAGACATCTTCAGAGAACTGAAGTACTCGAAGCTGAAGAATTTTTTTCAAAAGGTCAAAAAGGATCTTCTGCTATGCCTCATAAAAGAAATCCTGTAATCAGTGAAAGGATTACTGGTCTGGCAAGAATACTTCGAGCAAATGCAATTGCTTCACTCGAAAATGTTGCACTCTGGCATGAACGGGATATTTCACATTCATCAGTAGAGAGAATTGTAATTCCTGATAGCTGCATCGCATTGAACTATATGCTGGATCTGATGATAAAGCTGATAAAGAACCTGATTATTTATCCTGAGAATATGATTAAAAATTTGAATCTTACACGTGGCTTAATATACTCTCAGACGGTTTTACTAAAACTCGTTGATAAAGGACTATCACGTGAAGAAGCGTATAGAATTGTTCAGACTTCAGCGATGGATGTTTGGGCAAATGAAAATAAAAATCTGAAAGATGAATTATTAAAATCCAGTGAAGTGATGCATTACCTGTCAGGCAATGAATTGAATGAAATCTTCAATCCGGATAAAATTCTGAAAAACGTAGATTATATTTTTCAGCGCAGTATATTTTCAGAAGAATAATTTGAAAATAATCACCGGGCAGCCCTTTCTTTGCAAAACAACAGCTACTTAATTTAGTATTGTTAATAAGTATTTGAGTAAGTAATTATAATTAGTTAAAGTAAATAATTGAAGAATAAAAACATCAAAAATATTATGAAGGCTTTACCAATAATCGTTCTTATCATATTGACTGCAAATTTCTTTCTTGCTGAATCTAAAAAAACTATTCAGAATGAAGATGAACAAACTGATACTTTACGTTCTATAGAACCCAAAAATCATTTTACACTTGAGAATCAGCTTGTTACTACAATGCTTTCAAGATATCATTACAAAGACTTTACAATTGATGATTCATTGTCATCAATAATTTTGGATAAGTATTTAAAGAGTCTTGATTATAGTAAAGTTTACTTCTACGAATCGGATATAAGCTCATTTGAAAAAAACAGATATTTATTTGATGATTATTTTCTTGATGGAAATGTTCAGCCATTTTTTGATATGTTCAATGTTTATGAAAAAAGGATGCTGGAACGGATGGAATTTGTAGATACAATTCTTACTGCAGGATTTGATTTTTCACAAGATGATTCTGTTGAGATAAACAGAGACAGTTCAGATTGGATAGCTTCCACAGAAGAGATGAATAAATTATGGGAAGGAAGAATTAAAAATGATGCGCTTGCATTACATCTTGCAGGAAGAAGCGACGAAGAAATAAAATCAAATTTAAAAAAGAGATATGATAATTATACAAGAGCATTGTACCAATACAACAGTGAAGATGTTTTTCAGATTGCAATGGATGCATACACAAGTTCAGTAGACCCGCATACTAATTATTTTTCCCCCGTTACTTCTGAAAATTTCAAAATCGATATGAGCCTTTCTCTTGAGGGAATAGGTGCACGACTTATGAGCGAAGATGGTTATACAAAAGTTGTTGAGGTAATTCCCGGAGGTCCGGCATTTAAATCAAAAGAATTAGCTGTTGATGATAAAATTATTGCTGTGGCTCAGGGAGATACTGGTCAATTCGTTGATGTGATTGGTTGGAGGATTACTGAAGTTGTTAAACTAATTCGCGGACCAAAAGAAACTACTGTCCGATTACAAATTCTTAGAGCAAAAGCTGGTCTTGATGCCAAACCAGAGGAAATTAGTCTTGTAAGAGAAAAAGTTAAACTTGAAGATCAGGCTGCCAAGAAAAAAATTATTGAAGTCGAAAATAATGGTTTGAAGTATCGCGTTGGTATAATAACCATTCCAAATTTTTACACTGACTTTAACGGAAACCGGAACGGAGATCAAAATTCAAAAAGTACTGTGGTTGATGTTAAAAATCTTTTACAAGAACTCAATCAGGAAAAAGTTGATGGAGTCGTTATCGATTTAAGAAATAACGGTGGTGGCGCGCTTTCAGAAGCAATTGATGTTACCGGGTTATTTATTGATAAAGGACCTGTTGTACAAGTTAAAAATTCTGATGGAATGATTGAAGTTGATTCTGATATGGATCCGTCGTTGATTTACGGAGGTCCACTCGCAGTATTAGTAAATCGATTCAGTGCTTCGGCTTCAGAAATTTTTGCAGCAGCAATTCAGGACTATCAACGCGGTATTATCGTTGGCGAACAAACTTATGGTAAAGGTACTGTTCAAAATCTGATTGACTTGAATCAGATTTCCAGAAATTCCGGTAATAAATTTGGACAGCTTAAACTAACAATAGCAAAATATTATCGGATTAATGGTGGAAGTACACAAAACCTTGGTGTGATTCCCGATATTTCTTTCCCAACTTATTTGGATCCTCAGGAATTTGGTGAAAGTTCACAGACTTCTGCGTTACCCTGGGATCAGATTGATGCTACAAGCTACAAACTATATAGCAGTTTGAATAAATTAATTCCAAAATTGAAAGAAAATTCTGAAAACCGGACTGAAAAAGATATTGAATTTCAATTCTTGCGTGAGGATATAGAAAAATATAATATGATGAAAAATAGAAAGTATATTTCCTTGAATGAAGAAGTACGTAAGAAAAAGAAAGAATCTGATGATGAGTTAGAATTTGAGCGTGAAAACGAAAGACGACAGAGTAAAGGGTTAAAACTTTTGGACAAGGGTGAAGTTCCGGAAAAGAAAGACGAAGATGATGATATCTTTCTTACTGAAACGGCAATGATATTAGCTGATATGATTCAACTTCCGAAAGGATTAACAGAAATACGCTAATGGCTTAAGTGCTTTAATAATTTCTCTTCTGCAATCGGGAAAATAGTTTCATTATACGGAAAGTCAAGTTCGGTTTGAAGAACGAATGCAACGGGCTCATGCATATCTTTCGAATAAGAAATAAAATTATACATCATTTCTTCAACTGAATCGCCAATTGATTTTAATGGAATAGTACGGACAAGGTTTGATGTAAGCCGTTGATATAAATTTTCCTGAGTCCAATCCCAGATTATCTCGTAGAGATAAATGTTCAGTATTTGATTTTTATTATCCGGGAGGCTGAAGTAACCTTTCCCGTGATAATTCTTCTCAGATCGTGATACACGTTTGACTCTGATATTCTCTTCAACAAAGTTTTTAATTATTCTTCCTTCCTCAAGAACCGGTCTGTTCAGCTGCAAAGCCCAATCAATAAATGTTAACAGTTTATCCAATTGATGACCGACCTGATGAGCCTTTTCATAAACTACTACTCTCTCATTTATTTTTCTGCCTTTGATTTCATTGTCAAACCATAATTTACATTCAATATTTTCGCGCAGTAAGTCTTCGAGTGCAAGGTTAAGCTGTATGGCTTCTTCAATAGAAGGAAACAATTTATTCTTATTGAAGTTCAATGACCACTCTTTTACCTTAATGAGTATTTTGTACTGATTAGATTCCCAATCAGAACCGTATGAAGTAAGTTTTTTCAAATCAAGGGTTGTCATTTTATTCATTACTATTTGGTTGTCACTTTTAGTTATGTTTAATACTAAAAGCCTGCCAAAGGAATTGAATAAACTCAGCCGATATGCATTTATTGAATTGATACAGTAGTGAGAAAGAATTGCATGATGCGCCAAATTATTCAGGTAAATTTTCCTGAATATTTCTCGTATTGATATAAAGAATGATGAAGTAAAATTGGTCTGGAATTTTTACATAAAAAAAGGAACGGAAAAAAATTCCCGTCCCTTTCAAAAATACCAACGGATGGAATAATTTATATATCGAATTTTATTCCTTGCGCCAACGGTAGCTTCGATCCAAAATTAATCGTATTAGTTTGTCGTCTCATATAAGCTTTCCAGGAATCGGATCCGGATTCTCTTCCACCGCCAGTTTCTTTTTCTCCACCAAAAGCTCCGCCAATTTCAGCGCCAGAAGTTCCGATATTCACATTTGCAATTCCGCAATCAGATCCGGAAGCCGAAAGGAACTGCTCTGCTTCTCTCATATTATTAGTGAATATTGAAGAAGATAATCCTTGTACAACTCCATTTTGTAATGCTATTGCTTCATTAACATCTTTTTTATATTTCATTATATAGAGAATAGGTGCGAAGGTTTCTTCCTGAACTATTTCAAAGTGATTCTGAGCCTCGGCAATTGCAGGAGAGACGTAACAACCAGATTCATATCCCTTTCCACTCAATACTTCTCCTCCAAAAATTATCTTTCCACCTTCTTTTTTAACACGCTTTAATGCATTTGAAAAATCATTAACAGCATTTTTATCTATCAACGGACCCATATGGTTTTGCTGGTTTAACGGATCACCAATCCTAATGCTCTTATACGCTTTAACCAACGATTCTTTCACTTTATTATAAATTGAATCATGTATAATCAATCTACGTGTTGACGTACATCTTTGACCGGCAGTTCCCACTGCACCAAATACAACCGCAGGAATCGCTATTTTTAAATCAGCATCAGGAGTTATAATTATTGCATTATTTCCACCAAGCTCAAGAATTGTTTTTCCAAATCTTCCTGAAACGACTTCAGCAGCATGCTTACCAACACGGGTTGATCCAGTCACTGAAACCATAGCAACACGTTTATCATTTAAAATTCGTTCGCCAACTGTTGAACCTTTGCCAACTATCAGAGTAAAAATTCCTTCAGGAAGATTATTTTCTTTCAGAACTTTTGCAATAATATTTTGTGTAGCTATAGCACTAAGAGGAACTTTGGAAGAAGGTTTCCAAATATTTACATCACCACAAACAGCAGCGAGCATTGCATTCCAGGAATAAACTGCAACCGGAAAATTAAAAGCTGAAATAGTACAGACGATTCCAAGAGGATGATACTGATCATACATTCTATGCATTGGTCTTTCAGATTGCATAGTAAAACCATAAAGTTGTCTTGATTGACCGACAGCGAAATCGCATATATCAATCATCTCCTGAACTTCACCCAATCCTTCCTGGAGAGATTTTCCCATTTCGTATGAAACTAATTGTCCAAGCGGTTCTTTATACTCTCTTAATTTTAATCCAATTTGTCTTACAATTTCGCCTCTTGCCGGGGCTGGAACTTCGCGCCAGATCAGAAATGCTTCTTCCATGCTTTTAATAATTTTTTCATAATCTTTCTCAGAACCCTGATGAACTGAAGCGATATATTTACCGTCAACCGGTGAATGAATTTTTAACTCGCCTTCTGATTTGGTTTGTAACCATTTTTGTCCGGTTGATGCACCAAAATTTGATTTACTGATACCAAGTTTTTTTAAGAATTCCATACTAACTCCAGAATATTTTATTAATTACTTTTAATTTTATTTATAATTGATTGTAATGTTATATTTTTCATTTTATCCTCTATTGTTACCTGAACTTCTGAAAATAAATCAAGAAAGTAAGAGTTCAATTTTTCAGGCAAGCTATTTTTCTTTATTGCATTTCGTCTTACATCCAAATGGAAAGCCTTCCTATCTTCGATTGCGCAATAGATTTCCTGCAAATGAATTTCCGAAGGTAACTTCTTCAATTTGAATCCTCCAGACATTCCAGCGTTACTTTCAACTATACCATTTTTTACGAGTAAAGATAGAATTCTCCTCAACTTGGATGAATTGATTCCGATAGCTTCTTCGAGCTCAAAACTCGAAACCGCTTTTGGGTGTTCTTGCTGCAAATAGCATAATGCTTTGACTGAGGTTGATAATTTTGTGGAGGCAGACATATTTTTTTAATTTGTTACAGTAAGTGTAACAAATATAAATCTTAAATCAAAATTTTATTAGATTTTATCGGAGAATCTGGCTTATATCAAAGCAATTTTAGATTGAATATTCTCATCAACATAGCTATTTTTGTACAGGCAAATTCAAAAATGAAAAAATTTCAATTACATACGATTTTAACATTATTCTCTCTTAGACACAGAAGTTACTTTGTGTCTGCCTACGAATCAGTTTTTTAATTCTGTTCCATTCGTCATCAACAGAATAAAAACCTGTTGCATAATTCTTTTAATATTTTTTTCATTTTAAATTAGAGGTGACTGCATGATCACAGAAATAATAAACCCTGCTGAAAAAGTTCGCGAAACAATCGGGAAGTATATGCTTGCTGATGGATTTCAATTAATCTTAGATTTAAAGAATAGTTATCGAACTAAAATAGTTGATGAACGAAATGGTGATGAGTATATAGATTTCTTCACTTTCTTTGCATCAAACCCGCTTGGAATGAATCATCCCAAACTTAATTCTACGGAAGTTGTCGAATCACTCGGATTAGCTGCTGTTAACAGACCATCAAATTCTGACATATATACAACACAGATGGCTGAGTTTGTTGATACTTTCGGAAAAGTTGCAAAACCTGATTATATGAAACATTTGTTTTTTATTGATGGTGGAGCTTTAGCCGTTGAAAATGGATTGAAAGTAGCCTTCGATTGGAAAGTTAGAAAAAATTTACAAAAAGGTTACAAAGAAGAAAGAGGACAAAAAGTAATCCATTTCAAAGAGGCTTTTCATGGTAGAAGCGGATATACAATGTCATTGACTAATACAGATGAAAATAAAATTAAGTACTTCCCTAAGTTTGAATGGCCCCGAGTTATCAATCCAAAAGTTACTTTTCCTATAGAGCAACATCTGGAACAAATAAAAAAAATTGAAACACAGGCACTAAATGAAATCAAAGATGCAATCAAAAATAATCGGGATGATATTGCTGTCCTGATTCTTGAACCAATCCAGTGTGAAGGTGGCGATAATTTTTTCAGAAAAGAATTTTTTACAGAACTAAGAAATCTCACACTGGAAAATGAAATTATATTGATGTTTGATGAAGTTCAGACTGGCTTTGGAATAACCGGAAAATTCTGGGCGTTTGAACATTTTGTAAAACCAGACATTATTGCTTTCGGAAAAAAATCACAGCAATGTGGTATTATGGTATCTGAGAGAATAGATGAAATTACGGATAATTGTTTTAATGTTTCCGGAAGAATTAACTCAACCTGGGGCGGAAATCTTGTCGATATGGTTCGCTCCAAATATATCCTGAACATAATGAAGGAAGAGGAGCTCATTGATAATTCATCACAAAGAGGTAACTACTTATTGAAAAGGCTTTTTGAGATTCAATCCAACTACCCTAATTTAATTAGCAATACCAGAGGTTTAGGTCTTCTGTGTTCATTTGACTTTCCTAACAAAGAACTCAGAGATGATTTTAGGATGAGATCTGAAAAAGAAAAATTGCTTATTCTCGGTTGCGGGGTTAAATCAATACGGTTCAGACCGATGCTTAATATAACAGATGATGAGCTGGAAGAAGGCTTGCAGGTGATTGAGAAAGTGCTTAAAATTATGTTGTCTAAATAATTAAATAGGATTAACTACTTGCCAGAAACGGCTCCGGAACGGAGCCGCTTCTGTTTTAAAGCAAATTGTTGCGAAATATTTTATAGATTTGTACAGAGAAATTGAACTTATTGAGAATATCTCTCACAAGTTCTGATACAAGCAGGTTAAAAATCTGTCGGGCATCAAAATCAATCATTACTAAAACGCTGAATTAAATGCAGAGAGAGACTTGATTATATGACCGGTAAACTTCACATAGTTAGTACACCTATTGGTAATCTTAAGGATATTACGCTTCGCGCAATTGAGACATTGAACGAAGTTGACTTTATTTTGTGCGAAGATACTCGGGTCACTTCAGTATTAACTAAACAATATAATATCATTAAGCAGCTTATTTCATTTAATGCTGTCAGTGAGACTAAAAAAATTCCTATGATAATCGAGCGGCTTCGCAATGGACAGAGCTATGCGCTCGTTTCAGATTCTGGAACTCCAGCAATTTCAGATCCAGGAATCAGATTAGTTTCAGAAGCGATAAAAAATGGAATCGAAGTTATATCTGTTCCCGGAGCAACAGCTTTGATTGCCGCACTTACGATTAGCGGTCTGCCAACAGATTCTTTTGTATTCGAAGGATTTCTTCCTCAAAAAAAAGGAAGACAAAAAAAGCTCGATGAACTAACAAAAGAAGAAAGAACCATCGTGCTTTATGAATCTTCTCATAGAATTGATAAACTGATTGATGAACTTGTTGAATATTTTCCTGAAAGATATGTAGTGGTCTGCCGTGAGTTAACAAAAAAGTTTGAAGAAACCTGGCGGGGTTATCCTCCAGAGTTAAAAGAAAAGCTAAATGAGAAAACAATAAAAGGCGAGTTTGTAATTGTAATAGCAAACAAAAGTTGGAAGCACTGACCACTCCCCTTTTTACTCACTCAACAAATAATTATAATCTTTCAGCACTGTATCCAGGAATGTTAAAGGATGTAAAGTTGAAGTTATTCCAGTTTTGTTTTCAACAGCCGCTTTAGTTTTTTGTAGCATCTGATTATACAAATAAATATCAGGATTTTTATAGTTCATATCCAACACCGATTTGATTATTGCAATGTCTTTATCGGTTAAAGCACTTACCTGTGGAAATTTCACATCATAGTTAACCGGAGTTGCGGTTAAAATAGTATCATCAAGTTTAGTTTCTGCTTTTAGTTTTACCACTGTGGTATTTGCAGCAAGATCACCCAATCGTTGTCCCTTTCCATTCATCATAAGTGTAATTATTCCAACAGCGCCAAAAAATGAATAATCAATCAGAGTTAATATCCATCTTAAAAAGTAACTGCCGATTCCTGCTTGTGTTCCATCAAGTTTAACTACTCGCATTTTCATTATTTTTTTTCCGAAGGATTGTCCATTCAGAAATGTTTCGCACAATAGATGATAAAAAAAGACCGGCAAAAATAATATTATGAAATACGCAACCGGAAAATATAGTCCCGAACCTTCAGTTAAATCCAAAATCCAGATGTAAAGAAATATTATGCTGATAAAATAACCTAACATTATCAACGAATCTATAATTGCTGCAACAACTCTGTCTCCAATATTTGCTACAGGATACTCGATGTTCACATTTTGAGTTGTCTGAATTTCGATAGTTGACATATTATTTTTAAATCAATCCTCGTGATTTTAATTCGAGATATTTATTTATTGTATTTACAGAGAGATTCTGCGGAGTCGTTAGAATTGATTGAATGCTGTATCTTGCTAATTCTTTAACAATTAATCGTTTCTCGAAAGCAAATTTTTCAGCTATAGTTTTATGATATATCTCCTCAACATTTTCTGCAGCTTTATCTATTAAAGAGAAAAGTTCAGTGTTAATGAAAAAGATAATAATTGCCAGGTGCGTTTGTGCGAGTCGTCTTAAGTAAGGTAGTTGTCTTTGAAGAGCGTTTAAACTTTCAAAGTTTGTGTATAATAATATCAGGCTTCGATGAGTAACTTTTTTTAAAATCGCAGAAGTAAGAATTTCAAAGTCTGATTCAAGAAAATCTGTTTTTTGATTATATAAAAGTTCGAGAATATTTTCCATCTGCCTGGCTTGCCGATCTGCGGGAAGTATTTTACTGACTTTATTAGAAAAAGTAACAATCCCTGCTTTATCCTGTTTGAGCATTGCAATACTTGATATCACCAACGAAGAATTTATTGCATAATCCAGCAAGCTTAATCCTTCGAAAGGCATTTTCATTACTCTTCCAATATCGATTACACTGTAAACCTGTTGTGATTTTTCATCATCAAAATGATTGACCATCAATCTTGATTTTCTTGCAGTTGCTTTCCAGTTAATAGTTCTGAAATCATCTCCTCTGACATAATCCTTTATGTGATCAAACTCCATCGAATGACCAATTCTGCGAATTCGTTTTACACCAGCTTCTGTTAATCTGTCTGAAATTGCCATAAGCTCATATTTTTTCATTTGCAGATAAGACGGATAAACAGGGACTAATCTACTTCCTTCAAATCTGTATCTTCTAGTCACGAATCCAATTGGAGACGATACATAAACGTTTGTACTCCCGAAATTATATTCACCGCGCTTAACAGGTCGTAAAGTATAATTAAAAACTTTTGTGACAGCCGAATCAACTTTTATCTTGAATAGAAGATCTCTTATTTGAAATTCAAAAGGAATCTCATCAATCAGCTCGCAACTAATTTTGAATGGATATTTATTTTCAATAATAATTTTAATCTCATTATCATCACCATTGGATAAGCGTTTAGGTACGGAACGATAAGAATGAATGCCGTTCTTATTACTGTACAGAATCACTGCATCTGATATTAAAAGGAAAATAAGCGCCGCAAATAATAGATTTGTTATCACCAGCAATTGAGGCTGAAAATATGAAGACACAAAAAGTATCACCAGAAATGAAACGATAATAAAAAATCTTGCAGAAAGATAGAAGCTTTTTAAAACCTTCACTATCTTGGAACCTCGGCTCTTTCAAGAATTGTCTTGATAATATCATCCGGGGTCTTCCCTTCCATTTCTTTTTCAGGAGTTAAAATAATCCTGTGGCGTAACGCAGGATAAACAACCATTTTAACATCATCCGGAGTTACAAAGTCTCTGCCATTCATAGCTGCGACTGCTTTTGCGCCGATCATAATAGATATTGAAGCTCTGGGTGATCCACCAAGATACAGATCACTATTGTTACGTGTTTTATTAACTACGCGGGTTATATATCCAGCAACTTTTTCATCAAGGTGAGCGGTTCGAACTTTTTCACGCAATTGTTGCAGCTTATCCCGAGTAAAAACCGGTTGAATCAGGTTCAGATCGTTGATGTTTTTTCTGCTGTGCAGATCGAGAAGAATTTTTACTTCCTGATGCTCAAGAGGATAATCCATTTGAACTTTAAATAAAAATCTATCAAGCTGAGCCTCTGGTAATTTATAAGTTCCTTCATGCTCGATAGGGTTTTGTGTTGCAAAAACTGTAAACGGAGATTCCATTTTATAAGTTTTTCCATCTATTGTAACCTGACGCTCTTCCATTGATTCAAATAATGCAGATTGTGTTTTAGCAGGGGCTCTATTTATCTCATCAATCAGGATAATATTCGAAAAGATTGGTCCACGATTAAATTCAAATTCTGAAGTTTTAATATTGAATACAGAAGTTCCTAAAATGTCAGAAGGCATTAAATCAGGAGTGAATTGAATTCGCGAAAAATCAGCCGAAATTGTTTTTGCAATTATTTTTGCAAGAAGTGTTTTTGCAATTCCCGGTACACCTTCAATCAAAATGTGACCATCAGCTAAAACTGCAGCGATCATCAAATCAATTATGTTTTCCTGTCCGACAATTATTTTTTTTACTTCTGTTCTTACCCGGTCAACAGATTCTTTAAGTTCGGTCAGATCCGTTCGAGGTGTAAAGTTAGTTTCTTCCATTATTTTGTTCTTTCGTAGAATGTTTCAATTCGTTGATTAAGATTAATTAATTCTTGTTCAGTAACTTTTTGACTTGCAGTAATATTCTCAATTTCTTTAAACACTGATTTTATAATTGTTTCAGGAATAGATGACTTCTCTGCAATTTTTTTGAGTGTTTCATTGTCAAATGAACTTGTTCGGATAAAATATTTGTTCCTGATGTGGTCAAGAAAATAAATGATCTTTTTATCTGCAATATTTTTATAATCCTTTTGCTGATAATACAAATTCCCCACCGTTTCAACGAATTCAAGCGTCGTGTTACTTAACGGTTTAATTACCGGAATTATCCGCTGTTTCCTTCTGCCATAAAATAAAATGAATAGCACAATAGAAACCAGCATTAAGTAGTAAGCCCATCGCAAAGAAGTTTGTGAAACGATGTACTGTAATGCAGAAGCGTTGTATTTATTTCCATCTTTGTAATAATCGTCCCAATAAGTTGTTTGAGATGGAAGATGAGATAAAACTTTACTTATATAATCATTATTATCAAAGTTCAGCAGATAGTAATTTGTGAATGCAAGCGGAACTGTGTTCAGAAATATATTACCTATTCCATATTTGATTCTAATGAAGTTAGCATTTCCTGAAGCATTATTTCCAAGAATCTGAACTAAAGCTGTATCATATTCACTGAAATAATTTTGGAAATTACCTTCAGAATACAAATATCCTGCTTCAGTTTTAAGTTCCGGTGAAGTAAAATTTATTCTTGTAGAATCGTCAATAAAAAAAGTATCGTAAGTTTTTATTTTCAATGAATCTGATAGCGGACCCAAAATGCCAAATGCAGAAATGAAAACATTATTACCTTCCGATGCAAAATTAAGAAGATACTCAGTATCAAGACGATCAGGAGAAAAATAAGAATTTATAAAAACATAATTGGTGTTGTATATGAACTTGTCTTTTAAAATATTGTAAACAGGTAGTTCTTTTATAATTATTTCAGAATCAGTGAACAACTCGTCAGCAGCATCAACGATGATAAATCCACCATAAGGAATTTTATCTTTTCGCGCAAAACTTCTGTCCCAGTCTATTTCTTCGGGTTCAAGAATTTTTATAAAAGTAAGTAAACCTAAAGTTATAAGTATAGGAATCAGAAATTTTATATTCTTCTTACTCATCATGCAGCAATAACGGAATATAATTTCTTGAAATCTTTCTGAGAAGAATTAACAGTCTGTTCATCAACTGGAAAATCGCCATACCAAATCCATTCGAAAAGTGAAGTTGTATTCCGGAATGCTGTTGCAATCTGTTCATTCCTGATTTCGGATAAATACTGATAGTTGGTCTTATTATTTTTTAATTCAATCAATCCTTTTTCAGAAAGCAGATTGAGTGATTTTAGATACATGTAACGAATTGCAAGTTTAAATTGTTTACTTGCAATTGCTGCTGAAATAAGTTCATCAAAATTCATTTGACTTATGTCTTCATCATCTTCATTCATTTTTATCTGATTAGTATTTACTTTACCAAATAATAAGCCACGACGATCGGCTTTAATTAATCCCCGAATAATCAGGAGTAAAGCAATTATCATTAAGCCATAATAAAGATAATCTAAAATTATAGAGAATGTTTTGGAATTACTCATGAGAATCAACTGTTGATTGATCCAGTTGCTGATTTTTGTTATCCAATCGTCTGCTGGTTCAGGTGTACCATCGTAATTAAAATCAGGATCGTTTTTGTATTTATTTATAAATCCTTCAGGCAAAGCTTTGAGTTGAATAACAAGACTATCATCTTTTGTTGATTGAATTTTTTTTGTTGTATCAGAATAAAATGTATAATCCGAATTAATTGCCGAAGCAGCTTTCTGTGCATAGTTAAGTTGAAATACACTGAAAGTGAAGAGAATCGTCAATAATATTATTCGAATAATCTGCATTACTTTATCTGATCAATTTGTTCCAAAAGTCCGGGTGCTTCTTTTCGTTCAACAAGATTGTAATATTGAAATGTAGTTGCTATGATACTTATCATATATAACAAGACAGCAAACGAGGAAATAATAGCCGTTAATATGTAAAGAAATCTTTCCAGTCCACTCGATTCGGAATTAATTCCTGTAAAGCTCACAAATATCATAACAAAATAACTCGGCATATAAAGAGCGTATGTGAGAAATCCTTGAATCATACTTACAACAAATAAAACTCCGAAAGTAAACCACCAGTGACCGGAAATTAATTTTGTGCAGCGACGAACTGCATCAAAGAAACTTAAATTTTCTTCCAGTCTAACTATAAATATTATTGACATAGCAATTGACAGATATATACCCGGAATTATTAGAAAGACAAATCCCAGAACAATAAATATTATATACCCGATAATCGTAAGTGTAACTGGTAGGAAATTTTGTTTAACCACACGCCATACATCTTCAAGATTGAAAATACCATTATCAGAATTTTTATAATTTATGAGATGAGAATATGTAACGACTGTAATCAGCAGATAAGAAATAAATGTAAAAAACATCGAGATTACGAATGGAATACCAATTAATTCAAGAGTTGAATCAGCGGATAAGCTGAACATTGATGACTGGTAAATTCCCATAAAGACTCCCGCCAGCAATAAGGATGGTGCACTGATGAACAGATTTGCTTTCACCAAAAGTTTAAAATTTATTTTTATATACTCGAATGTTACGTTAAGTATTCCACCAAAATCTCTTACTTTTCTGAATTCAATTTTACTTTGCTGCATTTTTACTTATTAGGTTATGAAAAATTCTGTATGGATAAATGACAAAATACCAGATAACGAAAATAGCTGAACTGATAATTATTGTTAAACTTAAATAAATTGGCATTCCAGTAAATCTTGTTACAAAAGATTCCAGAAAACCAGCGGTGATGAAAATAGGCACAAGGCTTACGATTATTTTTAAACCTTCTTTGGAACCGATTATGAAAGATTGTCTTCTTGAATATGTTCCCGGAAATAGAATACTATTACCCAAAACTAATCCTGCAGCACCTGCAATAATGATTGCAGAAATTTCAAGTGTACCGTGTATCCAGATAACAAGAATCGATTCGAACAATAAATTATGAATATGAAAGAAGTATTGAAATGCTCCAAGCATAATTCCATTTGACATCAATACCCATCCCGTTCCAAATGAAATCAGAATTCCATAAACAAAAGCGATAAATGATACACGAATGTTATTAAATGTAATTCCAAGAAACATATCTACACCATTCATCTGTTTGTAAATAGCCATCGGATCCCCTTTATCAATATTTTCCAAAGTCATATTTACATAGCCATCTCCCATTATCAGTCTTACAAAACCTGAATCACCTGCTGATGATACAACACCCATCAACATTGAAATAAAGAATATGGAAAACGAAATTACTATTTTCAATCTATGCTTGTAGAAAAGTAATGGAGCTTCGTACTTCCAGAAGCGAAAAAATCTTTCTTTCCGTTCTTTTTTACTTTTATAAATTGATTGATGAACACGCGCAGTAAGTGAGTTCAGGTATTGAGTAGTCTTACTTTCAGGAAAAAAGGTTCTCGAATAAGAAAGGTCATCGGTAAGTTCGATAAAAAGTGCTGCAAGTTTATCAGGATTAATATTTTCTTTAGATGAAAGAAAAGTTTCAAATTCTTTCCACTTATCAGCATTCTTTTTAAGAAATGTAACTTCTCTCAAATGTTTGCTTTCTGTTAGTTTTCATCTTCATAAATTATCAGAGAGTTCACATTATATTTTCTCAGTTTTTCACGACCGTTCAGAAAAGACAGTTCAACGATAAATGAAATTTGCACTACCTCACCTCCGAGCTTTTCAACTAATTCACAAGCAGCTTCTGCAGTTCCTCCTGTAGCTAACAAATCATCGTGAACCAATACTTTATCACTCTTATTGATTGCGTCTTTGTGAATTTCAATTTTATCAAGTCCATATTCAAGTTGATAAGTTTGTGATTCTTTTTCAGCAGGAAGTTTGCCTGGTTTTCTAATAGGAACGAAACCTGCATTCAATTCATTCGCAAGCAGAGCTCCGAATATGAATCCACGTGATTCAATTGCAACTACTTTATCAATATTCAGTCCCTTCAGAGAAGAAAGTAGCTGTGATAATGTATCTTTGACTGCGGTGGGATTCTTTAACAAAGTTGTTATATCTCTGAACATAATTCCTTTGATAGGAAAATCACGTATGCTCCGGATATATTTTTTAAGGTCAGATGACATAACGATGTTTACTTTTTAATTAGAAAATTTGTTAAACCATTTTGGAAATCTTTAGTAGTTCGGCTTATGGTATTTAGCCCAATGCAATATTCAACTGCATCTTCAACTGTCAGACCAGATACTTTACCAATCATGTTTTTTGTCATTAAAATACTTTGCTGCGAATTAGTTTTTATTTTAGACGCGATATTCAGTGCCTGTTCTAATGCATTATTATTTATATAGTTTACAAAACCAATCTCATACGCACACTTGCTATCAATAACTTCACCTGTTAACAACAATTGTTTTGCCAGTCCTTCACCCACTCTTCTGATAAGAAATGTTGAAACTATAGCTGCAAGGAATCCAATTTTTACTTCTGAATATCCGAATCTGGCATTTTCTTCATCAGCAACAATAATATCGCAAACTGATGCCAGACCACAACCACCTGCAATTGCTGCTCCGTTCACTGCAGCAATTATAACTTTTGGAAAGTTATATATCTTCAGAAATAATTCAGCTAAAGATCTGGAATCTTTCTCGTTCTCAAGCACAGAAAAATTTTGCAATCCGCTTAAGTATTCAAGATCAGCACCTGCACAAAATGAATTCCCTTCACCTGTGATGATTAAAACTCTAACATTACTGTCATTTTCTAAATCATTCAGTTTTGATTTTAGTTGACTTATCATATCCGGATGAAGTGCATTTCGTTTTTCTGGACGATTGAGTGTTATAATTCCAATTTCATCTTTTGTTTCATATTTGATCATAAATATTCCAATTTTAATTACTCAAACAAACGAACAATAAAATACATTTGCAAATAAGTTGAGATGAAAGCAAATAGAATTCCTCCGATTACTTGAGCTATCGTATGAACCTTCAACTGAACCCTCGACCATCCAACCAGAAATGTAATAAATGAAAAAAATAACATCTGCGGTCCTAAACAAAATGTAATAGCTGCGAGCGGTCCGGCTGAACCCATTGCGTGTGCACTAATTTTCCAATGTTTGTTTATCAATATGGTAATCATAGTATTAGAAATATAACAAAACCAAAAAGCTATTGAAATAATATTCACATTAAAAATAAGTAGAATGATCAATCCTACTAGATAAAATCCGGTTCCAATTACAAAAGGTAAAGTTCTTTCTTCTTTAATTGAAGCATCCAGATCAGCAAGTTTTTTACTTTTCCTTAATACAACGAATAGAATTATCGGAGCGATGAATCCAAACAGTAACGCAACTAAAAAAGTAATGAGTCTTTGAGTTAACTCTGTTTCGAGTGTAAAAGCAAAAAATGTAAAAACAACAATTGTAAAAGACGGCGGGACAAAAATTGTTGAAATGATCCTGGCGTGCTTATCAGTTGTATTCATTAGCAATGCTGAATTTATTTCAGCATCTTAAACTTTGAAAATTGAGATCCTGAAACAAGTTCAGGATGACATTGAAATTAATTACTGACAAATTCAACCTCAGTTTTAAGCAATTCAAGATATTTCAGTAACGCATCTTCAACAGGAGTATATTCAGTAAGTTTCATAAGTTCTGATCGTATTCGTGCAGCTCCGTACATACCTCTTTGATAACCAGCATAAAACTTTCGATGTTCTAATACTCCCCTCTTCTCGCCTTTTACTTTTACTGCAAGCTTAAGATGTTTTAGACACGTCCGTATTCGCATCTCTTCATCAACAACAGTTGTGATACTGCCCGTTGATAAAAGTTCTTTTGCTTCTTTAAATATCCAGGGATTGCCAATCGCTCCTCTTGCAATCATAACTCCATCAGCGCCTGTTTCATCGAATGCTTTTTTCACATCTTGGGCAGTTAAAACATTTCCATTAAGGATTACGGGGAAACTAACAACTTCTTTGATTCTCGGAATCCAACTCCAGTCAGCATCTCCTGAATGACCAGCTTTTCTCGTTCTGCAATGAACTGTCAATGCAACAGCGCCTGCTTCTTCCATTCTTTTTGCTACTTCAAGTATCTGGATACTATTATCATCCCAGCCAAGTCTTGTTTTAACTGTAACTGGCTGCGATGTTGAGTTAACTACTTCTCGAACAAGCTGCTGCATATATGAAGGATCTTTTAATAACGCTGAACCAGCACCACAACCGACTACATTTTTTACCCAGCAACCTGCATTGATGTCAATAAGATCAGGATTTTCCGCTTCTGCAATTTTTGCGGCACCAACCATTGATTCAATATTTGCACCATAAATTTGAATTCCAACCGGTCGTTCTTCTTCAATAATTTTTAATTTGTCATGAGTCTTTTGATTTGAACGTACCAATCCCTCGGAGTTTACAAATTCTGTGTAAACAATATCAGCACCTAATTCCCTGCAAACTAAACGGAAGGAAATATCCGTTACATCTTCCATTGGTGCAAGAAGAATAGCTTTGTTTAGTTCTATGTTACCAATTTTAAACATTTATTAAATTAATTTTTTCAATAAAGTAAAGATATGAATTGAACCCAACCGAGAAAAGTAGAATTATAGTAAGTGATAATTGATTCTATTCAAACGGCTGATTTTAACTTATTAATTATTTTAATAAAATTATTTTTTTGATTGATATAAAGTTACCGCTCTGCATTCGACAAAAATATATTCCACTTGGTAAATTACTCGCATTAAATGTTATTTCATACAGCCCCTTTTGTTGTTCCATATTCACTAACAATCCAACTTCCCTTCCAAGTATATCAAAGACTTTTATCTGGACTTGTGATTGACTCGGAATCTCATAAATAAATTTAGTTGAAGGATTAAATGGATTTGGGAAGGCATTGGATAAAAAATAGTCATCCACTAAAACCTTTTCATTTCCAGCATGGGACAAACTATCTAGAATTACATCCTTAAATGGATAGTAGATTTCCGGTGTAATCCGTAGGTGACGTGAATTTCCCGACCTAGCCAATGTGCCGAATGAATAAGACCCAGTATTGTCAGTGAAAAATAATGAACTTCCACTTTGTCCAGGAATTCCAGTTATTTTATAGCCTATCCATTTCTCTTGTATAAGGTCAAGAGTTCCATAGTTGTAGTAGAGAGTGTCACCATTAAATATTCTTGTAGAATCATCCGGGTCCACTGTCATCGGGTAACTTATCTTGTGAAATAAGTTATATTCGAAAAAGGAATCGTCATTCGAAAAGGCAATCCCTATCCATCCAGTACTTATTCCAAGTCTATCATTTAATTTTATCAAAGCCATATCTTTTTTATAGAATCCATTGCCTATGTTCAGATTAGAATTAAATGTTACGTATTCAATACTAATACTTTTCCCGAATAGTGGATTTTCAATTCCGTTATCAAATGCTGGGAAAGCCCATATACTATCACGAAAAATAAGAACGCCGTTGGTATCATAGCTTCCAATACAATGGCACGCAGTCAGGACGTATTCAGGAGCGACCATTATACCTGAACATAATTGAAATAAAGTATCATTTTTGCTCCGATATAGTTTTACTGCCGTTCGTGATGGATAATTATTTGTATTATATAAGTTTTGAAGTGGTATGTAGTCTGTAAATCCAGAGTTATTATATGTACTATCAGGTGGTTCAAGATTAAGAAAATCACGTCCCGGGTAATTGCCATAATTCCAACCTGATTGTTCGAATTCTTTTGTGGTATCAATTGGGACAAGTGGGTAATAAAAAATTTGATGAGTAGTCGTATTATAATTGATTAAAGTATCCTGTTGTGCATAACCATTAGCATAAATCAAAGCAACAAAAATCAGTAGGATTACTTTGTTTAGTTCTATGTTGCCGATTTTGCGCATTTGTAAATTTTTATCCATTGCAAGATAAAGATAATTATTTGAGTGACAATGGGGAAAGGATTTTGGAATCTCCTTTCAGGACTGATTTTTCATTTTACAATGCAGTGAAACTTTTAATGCAAAAAAGGGACACTTTATGTGTCCCTTTATTGTTTAATAAATTATCTGTTATGAACTGAATATTGTATTCAAATATTTCTTTACTCTATCTGACTCTATCAGCATTCAATTGTATCACACCATTTTGATTTGCTTTAATCCAATATCCTTTTCCCGGCAATAATGTGGTTGGAATAATATATCCACCTTCATATCCATAAAATGGCGATGAAAGTATATTTGGTGGAACGGTTGTTATACCGGACACAACTACATCATACGCAAACGGACCAATTAAATTCCAGCCTTGAACAACAGATACTTCATTTCCGGTTACATAGTTGCCTGAAATAGTTACACTCTGACTGCTGTCGAACTTTGCCCAATAACCTTTTCCGTTTTCTAAAGTTGTGACTGGGTTGTAACCTGCATTGTAAGCATAGAAAGGAGTGATAGCATTTGGGAAAAGAGTAGTTCCTGTCATATCGCTTGCAGCTAAAGGAACAGAGAGTAGATTCCAACCGTTGTTTATTGAAACTGATGATTGAGTAGTTGCACCCGGATTAATATTACTGTACTCCATTTTTAAATACGCTTTGTTAAATATTTGTGTATAACTACCTGGTATAGTTGCTATTCCTTGTCCTGTAAATGGGCCAATATTTAATAATGAACCATTAATATAATCTGTCAAATACATTACAGCACCGACAGGGATATTATAATTTATATCTATTGGTGTACCAGGTAAACCTTCATACCACCAAAGCGTATGTACAATCGAACCAGTAAATGGAAATGCAGGTGGATTACCCGGAGCGCGATAATCTCTAAGACTGTTAGTACCCGATGGACAACCATACCAAGAAAGATCAAATGTTATTACAAAATCAAGTGGGGGCCAACTCATATGATATTCACCAAGCTGAGGATCAATACAGTTGGTTGCTGTTAAATCTAAACCAACAGCTAACCCGTAAGTGGTGTTGCCATCTGTTGCACTTAATGGAATATCAACTGCTGCCTGTCCAAAAACTTTTACGTTTAAAATTAAAATAATACAAAACATCAGATAAAATTTTTGTGTATTCATTTTGACCACCATTGGTAGTTATTTCACAAGGATCATTTTTTTCGTCTGTACAAAACCTTGTCCTGAGCTTGTCGAAGGATCATCTGCTTGTATTCTGTAGAAATAAATTCCTGAAGAAAGCAGAGAAGCATCAAAATTTACTTCGTAATATCCTGGTTTCATAAATTCATTTTTTAATTCTTTGACTTTTTCCCCGAGTATATTGAAAACACTTAAATCTACTTGTGATTCTTTTGGTAAAGCAAACTTAATTGTCGTGTTTGGATTAAAGGGATTCGGATAATTCTGGAATAATTCAAATTTTTGAGGCATTTGAGTATTTGATGGATTATTTACTTTTCCAAATAATTTGATTTTGCCTTGTGAATTTTGATCAAAGGTAAGTTGATTATTTGAATTATTTAATTGAGATATCTTACCAAGACCGCTGTATGAAAACATCATGCTATCAAAATCTGATGAAAAATACCCGTCTGGTCGATTTCCAAGTGAATCAGTTTTGTAATGAGTTGTATCTGTAAACTCAATCAGTATAATGCCAATCTTTAAAGTAACAGGCTGCCCTGATGCCTGAGCTTGTTTCTGTGCAAACCATTGTCTGTTTAATTCAATCTGTTCGTTGAACTGTTCTATCTGTTCTTTAATTTCATCTAATCTTGCCTGTGTTCTTTCAAGCTGGTAAGAGGATGCTGGAGGT
Organism: Ignavibacteriota bacterium; assembly: GCA_013285405.1. Taxonomy (NCBI): domain Bacteria; kingdom Pseudomonadati; phylum Ignavibacteriota; species Ignavibacteriota bacterium. The sequence continues at coordinate 3,477,850 of CP053446.1, forward strand.
GTGTCGATACCAACTTTATAATTTGACGGTGTATATTCTCCGCTCTGATCTAATGCTGCGTAATAATACCAACCGTCTCCTGATTCAATAAAGCGGTATCCATCTTCGGTCTCTGCCCACCAAATAAATTCATCGCCCCACATTCTTCCAATAAAATCCACACCATTAGGTTGTTTGATAGTAATCATCCCAGTATCAAATGGAGCAGCTTGCAAGTTGTTATTGATTGCAGCAAATAATAAAACTTTAACAGCAATACTTAAAATCTTTTTCATTCTCTCCTCCTTTTATTTAATGGTTATAAATTTTTTAATTAAGGTTTGAGTACCTGTTTCCATTTTATAAAGATAAATGCCTGATGGCAGTTTATCAGATGAAAAGTCAATAGAATGCATTCCTCTGGAATAAAAACCTTCAACAATCGTTTGAATTTTCTCACCAAGAATGTTATAAAGTTCTATTCTAATTTTGTTTTCTTGCGCTAGTTGAAATTGAATAATTGTAGATGAGTTAAAAGGGTTGGGAAAGTTCTGATATAAATCAATCTCATCTTTGAATATTAAGTTATGTTGGTCATTTATGTTTGTTATAACTTCACCCATTATTCCGTTTTTACTAACCTTAAATGATCTAATAGAGAAATCGAACTGATGCCAACCTAAGCCGATAGCACCTCCTCTACCATCTGTTATTGCGAATAAGTCAGAATTGTATTGGTTCAGCGGAAAATGGAATTTCTGGTTAGTTAAGTAAGGTAGAAAATCAACTGACATTTCTTACCTCAATTCTTTTCAGTTTGGCTTCATTAAGTTTCATTTCTCTTAGCTCTAATTTTTCTTCAACTCTGCTAAACAGAAAATCTTCGGGAGTTAAATAAAACAACGAACTGTGAAGTCGTTCAGTATTGTAGTAATCAATATAAGAGGAAATCTGTTTACGTGCATCATCAAGATTTATTAAAGAAGATTTCATTAAGCAGTCCTGATGAATAGTTCTGTGGTAACGTTCAATCTTTCCGTTGCTCTGAGGATATGCAATAGAGGTTCTGATGTGCTGTAATCCAGCTTGCTTCAGATATTCAGCAAAATCTTTGGAAATAAACTGAGGACCGTTATCAGAAATAATTCTTGGTTTATAACCGGGATATTTTTCTAAAGCTCTCTGCAAGGTTATCTGAACATCAAATTGCTGCATATTCTGCCTAAGCTCGTGATGAACAATATATCGGGAGTAACCATCAATAACAGAAATAAGAAACAGAAACGTTCCGTGATAATTAACGTACTTAATATCTGTATGCCAATGCTGATGAACTGCTGCTGGCTGATTAAAGCCATCTCCTTTAGAAGATCGTTTAACTTTATTCCATCTGTTAAGCAGCCCTGCTGCTTTAAGAACTCTGTAAGTAGTAGCCGGAGATACAGCAGCAGCATTATCATCAATCATCATATAAGTAAGCCGTCTGTAACCTTCACCCGGATGATCTTTAGCATAACTGATAATAGTTTCTTTCTCCCAATCAAGGCACCAATGCCCTCTGGGAGTTTTACCGTTATGGTTATTAGAGATTCCTTTTCTATCAATCCAGGAATAATATTTACTGTAATTTATTCCTATAAGGCGAATCATTCCTTTAAGAGAAATATCAGCCTTAGCTCTGATGAGATTTATAAAATCAATTACATTATCTCGTATATCCGGTTCAACCCATTGCCCGGTCATATTTCCCCATCTATACTTTTTTTATATCTATGTTTTCTTTAAGCAGAATAGCAATTGCTTCATCCCGGTCTCTCAGTTTAGATTCAAGTTTTTCTATCTTTTTTTGTTCAATAGTAGTTTGTTTATTATTTACTGCTTTTGTTTGAAAAATATCTTTTGCTCCTTCAAAAAGCTTTTTCTTCCAGTTATATATATCATTGGGGTGAACATAGTATTTTTCTGCAAGCTGGCTGATGGGAATATTGTTTTCAAGAAGTTCTCTAAGAATAAGAACTTTCTGCTCAGGTGAATAAAATTTTCTTTCTCTTTTTGTTTCGGACATTGAAATTTTCCTTTCTGTTTACATTAATACAAATTTAGGAAATTCCATTTCCGTCTGAAGCATTACAGAATACATTCCGTTATAAAGGGGTACATCACTTGAATCCCACAGTATATTATTTAAGATATCTTTTCTTTGACCAAACACACCATCATTTGGTCTGTAATCTTGCCAAATCGCGACGAATGTTCCCAAATCAGAAGGTAAAATATTTCCAATTAATGCATCAACAGGATAATTGCTAATTGGTAAGCTACCTTGACTGAAAAGTTTAGTCCCATCCAATCTTAGTGCTTGATATTGAGTAACAAGATCAACTCCGTTTTTCCTTCCGTACCACCAGTAATAGTAATAACCATTAATTTCTTTAACATTTATCGGTGAGTTTATATAAAGACTATCGGCTATCTCAATATAAGGTTCCTGCCAACGATTATTGCCAAGAGAGTCTTTTCTTTGAGCTACTAGTTTAGGAATCATACCAGTCCATACTCTACCGCTTAATACAATTCCTCCTTCAGGGTCAGGTACCGGATAACCGAGAGAAACGGAATATTGGTTTAATATCTGGCCTTCTCTTCCAATTCTGTGGACTGTAAGCCCCGTTTGTACGTAATAATTTCCATCACTCGCTCGGATTATCCATTTACTATTGCCGTTACCAATTGCTATCCCTGAGTCACCCCATTCTCTTTGTCCAAAACTGTTTATTCGGTTCATCCAGTAAGTTGCATCAATATTCTGCCATACAATTACACAACCACCCTCTCCATCTGATACCAATTCCTGTGCACCGTGATTTGATTCTGTTACATATACTCTTACACCTGTCTGACCCCACAAAAAATTTCCGTTGCTGTCAACTCTTTGTACTCTAACTCTTGTTACGTAATCAGTTCCAATAACCTCGTTATCCTCATAACTTACAATTACTCCGCCTTCGCCGTCTTCAACAATTTCTGCTTGCCATTGTTCGGGTAATTCACCGAGAATCTGTTTTTTATTTCCCCAAGGTTTAAAACCGTACAAATCCAATCTTTCCACAGCAAGCTTTTGCGGGTAAAAACTTTCATAGTTGTATGTTACATAACATCCTCCGGCACTATCACTTACAATATGAGGATCCCAACCAGTAGCAATAACCAGATTATTATTTGGATCAGTTGACCATTGGGCTGGGAGTTGAAGGTTTGTGACTATTAGAAACGTGATGATTAGAATAAAATTTTTCATCTTCTCTACTCACTCATTTAAATCTGAAAATATTATATGGCAGGTGCCAATCCACACAATATTGTGGAATGGACTTCGATACTTTCTGCCTAAAGGTTCGCAGTTAATAAGTGGGGTTGGAAGAAATTCAAATTTAATTTTTATCTTCATTAAAATTTTCCCTTTTTACTTATCATAATTTAACATAATAATTCAAAGAGTCAAGATTACCAGATTGTTAAACATAGTTGCTAAACGCCAAGTAATTAATGTAGAATGCTATTATTCGGTTAAAATTATTAAGCGATTTTAATTAATATTTCGATGTGTCAGGTAGAAAATTGTGAAGAGAAAAACTAATAGCATGAACCCGGCTCCAGTTAAAAAAGGAAACTGATAGCCCAGAAATTCAAAAGCAAAACCTCCCCACAATGGGCCTGCAACTCTTGCAAGAGCTGCTAACGATTGATTTACACCTAGTGTTATCCCTTGTTCGTTATCCGGTGTTACATCGGATATTAAACTTAATAATGTTGGCTGAAGCATTCCTGTTCCGATTGAAAGAAATCCAGAAATTAAAGCAAGCCCGAGAAAATTGCCGCCATAAGGAATAAGTCCAAGTCCGATACAAATAATCAGCGAACCGATTCTCAGAATATTTATTTTTGTCAACATCTTATCAATATATCCTATCATACCGCCCTGAACAATTGCAGAGACTAATCCAATAATTCCAAATAATAAACCATTCTGCATATCAGAAAATCCATAGACCTGTAATCCAAGTAAAGCAAAAGTTCCGTAGATATTTGCAAACGAGAATATCAGAATAAAAAAAAGGCTGATGAAAATCGCTCTGCTTGGCTCATGAAAAACTTTTTTAATAGCGATTACGTCTAATAATTTTCTTTTTTTGACCTCTGTTTCAGAAATTGGTTCTGTTCTTTTTGTGAGAGATTCAGGAAGTAAAATCGTTGTAACGATAAAAGCCGCTAAAGAAAAACCACCAGCCACAAAGCCTGTAACCATATAACCATATTCACTCAAGAATCCACCGATAAGAGGACCAAAAACAAATCCTAATCCGAATGCCGAGCCAATTAATCCCATTCCTTTTGAGCGGTTTTCTTTTGTCGTTACATCAGCAATGTATGCCTGAGCAACTGCAATACTGCTTCCACCAATTCCGGCAACAACACGACTTATCAGAAGCATAATAAAAGAATGAGTGAAAGCAAAGATAACATAACCGGTTGCGTTTAATAACAGACAAACAGTTATTACCGGTTTCCGTCCATATTTATCAGAATATTTTCCGAGAATCGGGTTAAATAAAAATTGAACGAATGAATAGATGGCAATTGCAATTCCTATTGCAGTTTCATCAACTCCGAGTATTTTTGTTGCAAATGATGGAAGTATCGGAATGAGTATTCCAAAGCCGAGCAGATCAATAAATACGGTTAAAAAAATTAATGACAGAGCGGATTTATTTTTCAAATATTATTACACAGTATTTTAAAATCATTCAATAATCAATTCGATGGCTGCACTTGTTTGTTCAACCAGAAATACCAGTTCTGATAAGCCAGTCGGGCAACTCCATTCTCATCATATATTCCAGTATCCTTCCAGACTTTGTTGAGATCATCAGGTGAACCTATATCTTCCCATAAAGCATCATAATCTCTTAGAACAAAATTCACAACAAATTTTAGATCATATTGTTCAGCTTTGTTCATTAAAAGAGTTAAGTACTGGTTTTGTTTTTGTGGTGAACCATTCAGAACAACAGTTCCTTCATAAACTGTTATCGAATCTGCAGCATAACCTGTTTCGCAAATTGCTTTATCCTTTGGCAGATATGAAAATATTTTCTCAAACATATCTGAAGGAATTGAATCACATAAAAATCCAGTTAAATATGGATACAACGAAACACCACATAAATCTGTAAAGTTAATTATGTTGTCAAGAACCTGCATTTGCTGCGAATGATTAGCATTCGTATAACCTTCAACGAGGTCCATCCCTGTTACAGAAACAAGTATTGGAAGCTGCGGATCGAGAATTTTTAATTGTTGATAAACGTACTGGTGTAAGTCGAGATATTCATCCCACAATCCAGGAGCCTGAATCATAAGCAGATTTACTTCAATACCAATTACAAAAAAATCCGGGTTGAAATAATTTTTTATTCGCACACAGTAGTTTAAGAAAGCTTGTTTAACATCAGGATGATTGAACGAAATAGTATCCCATGGTGCAGGTAAAGGTAAATCACCTTTTTCAGCTTTGTACGGCGCTAATCCATCTCTGAAAAATCTGATTGGAGTAACTGACAACAAAATTTTGTGTGAAGCCGGAGTTCGTGAAAGCCTGTACTGCCAATCGTTCATTATGTTGATATGAAAATCTGAACCACTCAGAGCTTCCGGCCAGGGAACTCCATCATCAAAGTGATGAGAAATAATATCAGCGTCAGTTGCAAGTTTATTATAAACATAGTCAACTGCTTCATTGCTAATATCGTAAGGAAAAGGAGTGAATCCCATATAAAAACTTCTTGTTGCCTTTGGTGGTGGATCAACAATTGGATTTTCTTCTTTAGTACAACCTGATACCAAAAAGATAAATAGACTAAAAGCCGATGATAAAATAATTTTCTTCATTTCAACAATTTAATTTTACTGTTATTTGAATATTTATTAATAATTTCTTTTGTATCACTGAATGCTTCTTCCATCAATTTCTTATCGTGTTTAGTCAAATAATTACAGGTTGTATCATTTGATAGCTGTGAAGGTAAAATCACATACTCCCTTCCCTTTTCAGTTTCGCCTTTGAACACCCACGTCGGCAGATAATTAACTTCACGAATATAAATGGAATCGCTTAAAATGTTTTTCGAAATTTGAATATTTAGAATTAATCCTGCATCAGAATATCGCCAGCGTTGATTTGAAACAAAATTTCCAAGCGAATAAGCGACAAATCCAGAATCAAGTTTAGCGTTATTCGTTTTAAAAAAGTTAACAGGTTGAATAACGTGCGGATGACCGCCGATTATAATATCAGCACCGTATTCGATTATTTTATTAACAATTTGTTTTTGATAATCATCCGGTTCACGCAAATACTCCTGACCAAAATGAAGATGAACCAGAACGACATCAACATTTTTTTCCCTTGCCTTAACTATATCATTTTTCATTAATTCCTCATCAATCAGATTTATTGCAAAATCTTTTCCTTTTGGGATAGGAAGACCGTTTGTGTTTTCGCTATAAGCAAGAAATGCAATTGTGATCGAATTGATTTCAAATATGCGAACTGAATCTCTATCCTCCTTGGAAACAAATGTCCCGGTCTGATAAAGCTGATTATCATTAATTATCTCAATAGTTCTTTTAACTCCATCCCATCCCTGATCAAGAGCGTGATTATTTGCAGTAATAAGCAAATCAAATCCCGCATCTTTCAAAGCATAAATAAAATCATCGGGTGCATTGAAATAAGGATATCCGCTGTAACCTTTGTTCTTTCCTGCAACGACAGTTTCAAGATTACCAACTGTAAAATCAGATTCTGATAAGAATGTTTTTACTTCTGTATATACACCTGTAAAATCGAAAGTGTCTGCACCAACATTTGCATAATTAAATTGAGTGGAATGACACATAAGATCGCCGGTAAAGCAGAGAGTTACAGTAAGAACCGAATCTTCTGGAACACTAACTTCAGTTTTCTCTGCTCCGACAGAATTAAATAAATAATGCTGAAGTGTTATAATTATGATGAACGCAATAAATGAAAGAATACTTTTCATAATTTTAAGATAAATTCATCCGCATAAAAAATAAGGCTGGATTGATATTTCAACCCAGCCCTCACATCAAACCGGAAAGCCTTGGCTTAACCTTTAGATGCTTTTCTTTGAGCTTTTACATCCTGCACGTCCTTACGTACATCCTGGCAAAGTTTTCGTAGATCACTTAAGCCTTTTCTTACGCGAGTTCCTGCAGCGGATTGTCCTTTTTCATAAAATTTATGAAAATCGGTTTCCAATCCTTGTACGAACTGAACCAATTGATTGAATTTATCCATTCGTTCCTCCATTATTAGTGGTTGATTATGTTAATTAGAATCTGACTATTTCTTTTTACTTCCTGAAACATATCTCTTAATTGCCAACCTCGGCAGAAAGGTTTTCAAGAATAATTTCTGCAATATCTTTTACTTTTACTTCCTCTGTTTTATTAAAATGTTTTACACCATCAGTCATCATTGTCATACAAAAAGGACACGCAGAGGCGATTGTTTCAGCATTTGTTGCCAGTGCTTCTTTTGTTCTTTCTTCATTTATTCTTCCGCCTTCATCATCCTCAAGAAATAATCTACCGCCGCCAGCACCACAACAGAATCCTTTATCCTTATTACGACTCATTTCAATTAAATTAATTCCTTCCACTGCAGAAAGACTTTTTCTTGGTGCATCGTAAACTTCATTATATCTTCCTAAATAACATGAGTCGTGATATGTAACATCTGAATTGTTATTTCCATTCAATAAAATTTTCTTCGAAGCAATCATCTCATCAATTAATTCGGTGTGATGATAAACTTCAAAGTGCCCGCCAAATTGCTTGTATTCATTTTTTAATGAATGAAAACAATGCGGACAAGCAGTAACTATTTTCTGAACTTTGTAATGATTTAAAGTTTCTACGTTTTCCATCATGAACATTTGAGCAAGATATTCATTACCAAGTCGTCTTGCTGTATCACCATTGCATTTTTCCTGAGTTCCAAGAATTCTGAATTCAACTCCGGCTATCTGCATTAGTTTAGAAAATGACTGAGAAACTTTCTTGTAACGTTCATCATAAGAACCTGCACATCCAACCCAAAATAGATATTCGCAATTTGAATCCTCAGCCATCGTTTTGACTCCAAGCCCTTCTGCCCATTTTGCTCTGTCAGCAGGATTGAAAGCCCACGGAGAATAATTAGTCTCGAGACTTTTGAATACAGCGTTTAATTCAGATGGAAACTTCGACTCAGTTAAAACCAGGTCCCTTCTCATATCAATTATACTATCAAGATGCTCGATCATTACAGGGCATTCCTGTACGCAAGCCATACAGGTTGTACATTGCCATAAAACTTTATCAGAAACATAGTCATGAACAAGAGTTTTTTGAAATAGTTCGCTTTCGGTAACACCATCTACTATCAACGGTGCCTTATCTTTTGTTCTTCTTCTGATATCAACAATTATTTCTTTTGGATTTAATGACTTGCCAACAGTATGCGCCGGACAAGCTTGAGTACATCTTCCACATTCTGTACAGCTATAACCATCAAGAATTTGCTTCCAAGATAAATGCTCAATATCAGAAGCACCAAATGATTCAGCGTTTTCGTCTTCAAGATTAAGATGCTTGATAGTATTTCTGACAGGATCGAGGTTTGCAAAATATGTATTTGGTATCGAAGTAAATACATGCAGATGCTTTGAATATGGTAGAAAATTCATAAAACCAAAGATCGTTAGCACGTGAATCCACCAATAAACTTCATAAGCAGCATTGGCTCCTATCGAAGGATTGTCAAAGAATACATTTACGAGTACGGCAGAGATAGGACGAACTTCATACTCGTGCAATACAAAATTATTTTTTGCAATTCCTGCCATATTCTGTAACAACATTGATACAACTACAATTAAAATAAGTGAGAGTATTACAATTGCATCGAGTGATGCACCTTTATCAACCTGCAGACGCGGAATTTTAAAGACATATCTTCTTAAAAGCGCAGTAACAACAGCAATAATAACCAGAAGACCAAAAACATCCTGAATCACTGTGATGACAGAATAAACCGGACCTAAAAATGAAAGATTAAATGATGAATAAAATCCCTGGATGATTGCTTCAATTACTGCAAAGAGGAAAAGAATAAATCCCCAGAAAATCAAAAAGTGAACTGTTCCGGCAACTGGTTCTCTCAAAAGTTTTGATTGTCCGAATGCAATTTTTAATACGTTTCCAATTCGTCTTCCAACATCGTCAAATCTGTTGTCCTTCTTTTTTGCAACTTTCATATAAAGGAATAAATTTCTTAAGCTCCAGCTAAGAAATCCAAATGCTGATAGAAAGACTACTATGAATATTACGTTTTTAATTGTCATTCGATTTAACTAATTATTTATGGCAGTCTTTGATGTTTTTCAGCAAATGTGAAATAAATAGATGCAGCCACAAAAACTTTTACTACCATCCAAATTGTAAATATTGACGCACCTGCCTTAACAGAATTAACAATGTTATGAAGATATGCAGCAGATAAATATAAAGTTCCAAAAAGTATCACAATTAACTCAGCAATAAACATTGCAATTATGATTGTCAGATATTTCTGATTTTTTCCTGTCATATATCCAACTAAATAGGCTGCAATCGGGAATGCAAGAAGGTAACCACCAGTTGGACCAATCAATCTTGCAAATCCGATTGTTCCATCAGCAGTTTGAGCAAATACTGGTAATCCGATTGCTCCAAGAAAAATATAGATTATTTGGCTGTAAGCACCATTCTTTGCACCGAGAAAAGCACCGGCTAAAAGAACGATCATCGTCTGTAATGTAAACGGAACAGGTTTAACCGGAATTGAAACCTGCGCTGATATTATAGTTAAAATTGTAAATGAAAGAATCCAGAATAATTCTGATTCTTTTATTGAACTAAATATATGGCTGATTGTAAAATTTTGTGAAGATGATTTCATATTTTCCTTAATTTAAGCGTTGATTAAAAAATTTAAGAGTCTTTTCAAGCACAGAGTCAAACTTCGGATTACTTTTCTCGAAAGGATGTGTAACATCAAAAGTATGTCCTGTAGCCTTTATTTTATAGAATTCTGTCAAGTTCTTATCCGACCAGTTGTAAATTTGTTCACTCTCTTCTATTTTGACTGATAAATCTTGTTCGCCGTGAATAATTAACAATGGTTTGTTCAGGTTTCTTGCTGCAAATTCAATGTTTAATAAATCATCTTTATTCTTTTCGATATCATCGAGCAAGCATACATTTAATCGCATCAACTGATTTGTTCTGGTATTCAAAACTTCAAAGAATCCATTTTTTCGCCATTGATCTTCTTGTCTTCTTGAATATCTGTTAAAATTCGCAACAGGCGCCCACAATGCAACAGCATTGATTTCCTTTCGTCTCGAAGAAAAAATCAGCGAATCGCCTCCGCCACGGCTATGTCCAATAATCCCAATCTTCTTATTGCTCTTTGAACCGAAAAAATTATTCAAATATGCATCTAGAATTTCATTCAATTCGTCGAGTTCAAGAGAAAATGTATTATCCGCAAATTTATCAAGTTCCGTAAACTCGGTTGGAATGTTACCAATTCCGTTATGAGAAAAATTAAATGAAAGAACAAAATATCCTCTTTCAGCAAAGTAATTTCCTGAGTAAGGCCAAAAACCCCAATCTTTAAATCCTTTGAATCCGTGAACAAAAATAAGGCAAGATGCAGATTCTAAATTTTCGTATCCATAAGTAGTAAATCTAAGTTTTTCTCTTTTCTTTGTATTTAGCACAAAATCTTTGTTCATCCGAATCAAATATGTCGAATATCGTTAGAAAAGTCAATATTCAATAAAAATTTAAAATTTTGGAAAAAATTCAGCTTTTTGATGTATTTGGGCTGTTTTTTAACTTTCGGGTGGATTTCAAAACTATATTCATCATCCCGAAAACTGTTAACATTATGGATTTTACTCTATCTGAAGATTTACGAATGCTAAAAGAGCTTGCCCGCGAATTCACAAATAGTGAAATAAAACCAGTAGCTCAAAAAATTGATGAGGAAGAAAAGATACCAAAAGAACTAATTCAAAAACTCGCTGAGGTTGGATTTTTTGGGACTTCTTTTCCCGAAGAATTTGGTGGTGGTGGTTTTGGAAAAGTCGGTTATTGTGTTATGATGGAAGAAATCGCACGCGGCTGTTCTTCAACCGCAACAATGATCGGCGCGCATCAATCAATAGGAACAAATGCCATCTTTATTGGTGGTTCGGAAGAGTTAAAGAAAAAATATTTACCAAGACTTTGTTCCGGGGAAATGATAGCTTCCTTTGCATTAACTGAACCTGAAGCTGGCTCAGATACATTTAATCTTAAAACTGAAGCGAGAAAAAATGGTAATAAATGGATTTTAAATGGTTCTAAAATCTGGATTACAAATGCAGGAATCGCAAATTTATTCTCAGTATTTGCAAGAACAGAAAAAGGTATAACCGGATTTGCTGTGGAAGCTGATACACCGGGAATATCAATTGGTCCAGCAGAAAAAAAATTGGGAATAAAAGGAAGTACAACAAACTCAATTACATTTGAAAATGTTGAAGTTCCTGATGAAAATATGATCGGAAGAGAAGGACGTGGTTTTATAATCGCAATGAAAACACTTGACGGAGGAAGGTTGACAATTGGTGCTTGCTGTCTTGGAGCATCAAGAGAATTACTGGAAATTTCTACGAACTATGCAAAACATAGAAAACAATTTGGTGAACCGATTTCAAAATTCCAGGCAGTGCAGTTTATGCTGGCAGAAATGGCTTCAAAAATTTATCCAATGGAAAGTATTGTTTATAGATGCGCAAATGATTATGATAGAGGTAAAGATGTGTCAGTAGATGCCGCAATTGTTAAACTTTATGCATCTGAGGCAATGTCTGAAGTCGCCGATAAAGCTTTGCAGGTTCATGGTGGGATGGGTTTTTCCCGTGAACTTCCAATGGAAAGATATTATCGTGATGCCAGAATTTTAAGAATTTTTGAAGGGACGACTGAAATTCAGAAAATGATAATTGGACGACACATAATTAAATCAAACGGTAAAATTTAAAATTATGTTACAGCAAAAACTTTTAGTAATTCCATCTATAGATATTAAAAATGGAAAGTGTGTCCGGACAGTTCAGGGTATTCCTGAACTTGACTGTTATGAATACGGGAATAATCCTGTTGAGATGGCAAAAATCTGGCGTGCTGAAAACGCAAAAATGATTCACGTTGTTGACTTTGATGCTGCACACGAACAGTCAAAAAGAAATTATAAAGTGATCGAAGAGATTTGTTCATCTGTGGTAATACCTGTAGAGTTTGCTGGCGGAATCAGAAATATTCAGGATGCAGATGAAATCATACAAACAGGAATTATCAGACTCGCAATTAATACTCTTGCTGTTGAAAACAGGAAGGAATTCTTAAAGATTTTCGAAAAGTATGGGCCCTCAAAAATCGTAATCTCTTTAGACATACTTGGCGAAGAATTAATGGTAAGAGGAAGAAGCAAAAAAACCGGAATCAATTTCAGAACTTTTACTCAGGAAATGGTTGCACTCGGTGTGAACAGGTTTATCGTTTGTGATATATCAAGAAACGGAACTCATATCGGACCAAATATTCAACTATCGCGGGAAATAGCAGAATTAACAAAAGCTAAGGTAACACATGCCGGTGGAATTAGAAACAAAGATGAGTTGATGGATATTCAACAGCTAATTCCAATTGGTGTTGATTCAGCTATTGTTGGACGAGCGTTATATGAGAATAGATTTCCGTGTCAAAAACTCTGGCGTATCGCTGAATCGGGAATTTTTAACTAATTTTATTTATAATTTTGTAGTATCAAGATTTAAATTAGATATTAAATCATGTTAGAAACTTAAATTTTATTATTTGACTGGTTAAAGCAGTAATTGTTTTACTTATTTTTCATAATTCAAATTTTTAACCTGCAATGACTGAAGAAATTAAAAAGCCAATACATAGCAGTTTTTGGGCAAACATTTTTCGTTCACCAACTGAATCCGATGAACTTATCGCCTCTCTAAAAAATATTCCTTTATTTAAATCATTAACTAAACGGGATCTTTCCGAACTTCTCAATTTAATTCATGAACGTACTTATGTGGCGGGCGAAAATATTTTCTATCAGGGTGACCCCGGAATCGGTCTGTATTTAATTCGCGAAGGTGAAGTTCAAGTCAATCGTGAAAGTGATAATGGAAATAAAATTCAATTAGCTGTTTTTCAAAAAGGAGATTTTTTTGGCGAACTTGCACTTATTGATAATGATAAGCGTTCGGCTTCAGCAACTGCAAAGACCGATACTAAACTCTCTGTAATCTTCAAACCCGACCTTGACGAGTTTATAGAAAAATATCCCAAAAAAGGAGTAAAAATTTTACAAGGGATTGCCGAGATTACAGCTTTGAGATTAAGAACTTTAAACGAAGATTATTTCGCTCTCAGAACAGATAAAAAGTAATGGAGGTATAAGATGGAATCTGGCATAAAAAAAATATTAGTTCCAATTGATTTTTCGGATTACTCAAAAAGTGCGCTGAGATATGCTGTCAACTTCAGCAAGAATTTTAAAGCTGAAATGATATTGATTTATGTTGTTGAACCGGTTATTTATCCACCTGACTTTAGTATGGGACAAATTGCTATCCCATCCGTAAAAGCTGAATGGGATAAAAGGGCAAATCAGGAACTGGATAAACTGGCTAAAGAAAATATTCCTGATACTGTCTCATTTAAAACGATCATCAAAACCGGAAAACCTTTTGTTGAGATAGTTGAAACTGCCAATGATCTTGATGTTGACTTGATTATTATTGCAACGCACGGTCGAACCGGAATTGAACATATTTTATTCGGTAGTACTGCAGAAAAAGTTGTTAGGAAAGCTCCCTGTCCTGTTTTAACATTGAGAGAGCCTATTAAAGGATTCAATTATAAAGATGGAATGAAAAAAGAAAACGGTAGTTAGTCAGTTCAATTCTTTCTATCAATAGCAAAATCAACTAATGCTTCAAGAGCAAGTTTGCTTTGAGAATCAGGTAGTTTTTTCAGAGCATCTTTTGCTGCCTGAGAATAAATATGTGCCTTTCCGATTGCGTACTCAATTCCCTTATTCTCTCTTACAAAATTAATTACCTCATCAATATTCGGTTTATCTTTTCCGTTCTTAATTATTTTCCTGATATCAGCAGCTTTATTAGCAGGTACCTGTTTCAAAGAATGGATCAATGGTAAGGTAATTTTTTTTTCTTTTATATCTCCGCCTGTTCTTTTACCAAAAACAGAAAGACTTCCTTCATAATCAAGAATATCATCCCGGATTTGAAATGACATGCCAAGGTTTTTTCCAAATTCTGACATTGCATTGACAAAACTTGTGTCAGAACTTGAACTCATTGCACCAATCGTGCAGCAAGTTTCAATCAGTGATGCAGTTTTATCGGATATAACTTTAAAATAAGTTTCTTCATCAATATCAAGCTTTCGGGTTTTTTGAATCTGAAGCAGTTCACCTTCCGACATTCGCTTTACTGTATTCGTTATTACTTCCAAAAAATCAAAATCTTTTCCTTCCATTGCGATCAACAATCCTTTTGAAAGAAGGTAGTCACCCATTAAAACTGCAACTTTATTTTTAAAAACTTTATTTATTGACCAGAGTCCTCTGCGTTTATCTGCATGATCAACAACATCATCATGAACCAGAGTTGCTGTATGAAGCAATTCAACTAAAACTGCACCGCGATAACTACGCTCATTAATTCCTCCACAAACTTTTGCGGAAAGTAATACGAGCAATGGACGTATTTTTTTCCCTTTTTGACGAATGATATATCGCGCAACAAGATCAACCAATCCAACATTAGAACGAAGCGATTCTCTGAATATTTCATTAAAAGAATCCAATTCATTTTTTATAGGTTGAGTTATTTCGGAGAGCTGATTATTAAACACTTTTCTTTGATGATATTTTTGATATAAAAATACTTATTTCGTATAAGAGTACCAACGGTACTGCAAGTATAATTTGTGAAACCGGATCTGCACCAGGCGTCAGAAAAGCTGACAGAATAAGAATAATTACAATAGCATGTCTTCTGTATTTACGCATAAAAGCAGGAGTTAATATTCCAAGTTTTGAAAGGAAAAATGAAATCATCGGAAGTTCAAATACCACACCTGCTGCAAGCATAACACTGATGATGATCGACATATATTCGTCAATTGCAAACTCATTTGCTATTTCTGCTGTACCAAACTGTGCTGCAAATTTCATCGCTAAAGGAATCATTACAAAATATGCAAAAGCAACGCCTGCTAAAAAACAGAATGAGGAAAAGAACACTATCCAGAGAATGTTTTTTCGCTCCTTCTTCCGTAGTGCCGGCGCAATAAATTTCCAAAGCTGATAAAATATATTCGGAAGACTTGCGATGATTCCGACAACTATTGCAACCTGCACATACAGAAATAATTGTCCGAAGGGTCTCAGATTTTGCAGTGAAGCATTTGCATCACGGGCAGGTTTTAACAAAACAATTTCGATAAGAGGATCAATGAATATCCATGCGACGATAGTAAAAATAACAATACCGATTAGCGCATAAATGATTCTCCAGCGCAGTTCTTCGATATGATCAAGAAATGACATTTCGATATCAACATCCCCAAGTCTTTCATCATTATTAACAGCTTTTTCTTTGTCAGCCAAATCTCATTCCCAGATTCTTAAATAATATCCTTATAAAGAGGAAACCCGGAACATAATTCTTTTACATCTGTAACGATAGCATCAAGTGTGGATTCATTTTCAGCATTGGTTACCGCTGAATTAATAATTTCAGCAATCCGCTTCATCTCAGTTTCTTTCATACCTCGAGTAGTAACAGCAGGTGTTCCTACTCTTATTCCGCTTGTTACAAATGGACTCTTGGTATCGAATGGAACCATATTTTTATTAACGGTAATCCCTGCTCTTTCAAGCGCATTTTCCGCTTTCTTTCCTGATATATTTTTATTCGATAAATCAATCAGCATTAAATGATTATCCGTACCTGATGACACAATATCAAATCCATATTTCATTAATTCATCAGCAAGAGCTTTTGCATTTTTTATAACTTGCTGAGCATAGAATTTAAATTTATCATCTAATACCTCTTTAAATGCTACAGCTTTAGCCATAATGATGTGCATCAAAGGTCCGCCCTGAATTCCAGGCATAACAGTACTATCATAAAGTTCTGACATCATTTTCAATCTGTCACCTTTTGGCGTTTTCAATCCAAAAGTATTTTCTTTGTCTTTGCCCATTAAGATAATTCCACCTCTTGGACCACGAAGTGTTTTATGAGTAGTTGAAGTAACTACATCACAATATGGAAGCGGATTATCTAAAAAGCCTTTTGCAATTAATCCAGCCGGATGCGCCATATCGCACATTAAAAAAGCACCGGTAGCATCAGCAATTTCCCTGAGTTTTTTATAATCCCATTCTCGAGAATATGCGCTTGCACCTGCAATAATAAGTTTTGGTTTTTCGCGCTTTGCAAGATTTTCAATAATATTATAATCCAGCAGACGCGTTTCTTTATTTAATTCGTAACCGATCGCCTGGTATAATTTTCCTGAAAAATTCACAGGCGAACCGTGAGTAAGATGACCCCCGTGTGGAAGACTTAATCCTAAAAATTTATCACCTGGCTGCATGAGTGTCATCATGGCTGCCATATTAGCTTGTGAACCACTATGCGGCTGAACATTTACATATTCAGCGTTAAAAATTTTCTTTAGTCGTTCGCGTGCTAATTCTTCTGCCATATCCACGTACTCACAACCACCATAATAGCGTTTTCCGGGATATCCTTCAGCATATTTATTCGTTAGCGGTGAACCTGCAGCCTCCAATACAGCGGAACTAACAAAATTTTCTGATGCAATAAGTTCAAGCTTATTTTGTTGTCGTTCAATTTCTTGTTTTAATATTTGAAAAATTTCCGGATCGTTTTTTAATTGAGTGTACATTTTTTTTATGAATTTTATTTTTGATAATCAAATTTAACAAAAAAATCCGGCATCTGCCGGAAATTTTGTTTGCTTAATGTTGCCGATATATTCATAATATTTACTTGTTTGAGACTTCTGAAAAATTCAAATTTGTCATATTGAACGACCTGCCTGCGGGCAAGGCAGGAGTGAAATATCTTGTTTTTAAATTGAAAAATCAGGTAGCTACCGGATTCAGAGTAACACATCGATAATAATTCAGAAGTCTCTGGTTTATATATCAATATTTGAATAACTCTCTTTAATTTTACCGGGATCAAATCAGTAAATCCAGCACTAATAAAACGATTAATGATTTATTCAGATTATTTTGTTATTCCTTAGACTAATTATTTTTCATAACGGATAAACCAAATATCGCCAAAACTGATTCCGAGATTTACTCTGAAAAAATCCTCCTTCATTAAATTTTTGTCCTGAGTTCCTCTTACTGAATATTCTAATCCAATATCAATTGTATTTTCAGTGCTGAGCGGAAGTGCAAATCCACCAAATACTGAGTACTGTTTTAGATTTATTCCTTTAAAATTATATTGTGACATCTCATAACTAAACCCAGCCCGAAACATTATTTGCTCCCAATAATTCATACCGGGGACACTCTGAGGACGATATTCAAATCCCAGACTAATTTTATGTAAGTCGCTTAAATTACTTTGATTGATATCGCTCAATTTAAATTGACTCCAGGGCTGATAAAAATAATCGATTGCAACATTATATACTTTAATGAAAGAAATATGAAGACCAACATTTAATCGTACAGGAACTTTCATTGTAGTTTCGCCGCTGCTTACTGAGTCAACAATTGTCGATGAGGTGCTGACCAGGCTTGAATCAGTGGCAAGATTTCCGATAATATTTGTGCTCACTCCCAGCCTTAAGTCAGATATTATTGAACTATCCATCAACGAACAAAAATTGGGAGTAATTATTCCGAGTGTTGTACCAAAACCTTTCGGTGCATAATTCAACTCATATTTACTTGGGAAATATGAAGTATTATCAAAAGTTAAACTGGAAGTATATTTTAAATTTCCAAAATAGTATTCGAGTGTAGCTCCAAGTAAAAATTCGGCAGGAAGTTGAACAGAAGATCCGACAAATATCTTTGAAAGCCCGCCTTTACCAAGATAAGTAGTTGTGTAGTTTCCTGAGATAGAATCAGCTACTTTTTCTGTGACTTCATAATTACTCCGGCTGTAAGGAACTAATCCGAAAGCCATCCCTATCTTATTTACCTCACTTATCGGAAAAGCAAATGTTATACCTTTAAAGAAACCATCACCATAAAGTTTTGAATCACCGGTTTTGGATAATTTTAGTTGTTCGTAAGAAAAACTAAATTCAAATCTGACTCTTGATAAACCTGACCATGAAGCTGGATTTAGTATCTCTACATAATCTTTATTTAACATCGCAGTCCCGGTATTTCCCATTGACAAAGTTCTGGCAGAATAACTGTAATAAAGATCACCAACTCCATATCGTGTGTAAGTAGAAGTAACCTGTGAGTAGTTTAAATTCACATTGATAAAAAACAGCAGCAATAAATATTTGATAATTTGAAATTTCATTTTTTATTTGATTGTGTAAGTAATCTTTAAACGCGGACGCTCTGCAAAATTGATATAATCACTTCCTTTAAGTGCAAACAGTTCTAATCCAGATGTAAAATTTCCGGATTCAATCAACAAACCATAATTTACTTTCCTGCTTATCCAGTTACGTACGATAACCGTAATATCTCCGGAATATTTATGATTACTGAAATTCAAAAATGCCGGGCTGCCCTCAGTGTTGACCGAATCTGCATATTTCAGATATGATACTCTTAAGTTATTAGGGAAACTAGAACCTTTAATCGAGGCAATCGTATCCGGTGTTATAAATAATTCAGCTTTGTTTATCACAATCCCGCTCGGAATATTTTCCAGATTAAAAGTTAATCTCGATGCAATGGTCACACTGCTCTGCGTACAAATTATTCCGTCAGATAATATTGGTAAATCAGGACGATCAACCAGACTAATATCTGCTGCGATGAATCCATTTATTGTGTCAACATAAGCTCCGGGTTTTTCATAGACAACAAACAACTTTGCAGCCTCAGATGACAGTGATGTGAATGCCTGAAAACCGACTACTTTACCAGAACTCACTGCCGGATCAAGATAAATACCATAATTGCTTTCAAGTGTTTTATCCGCTGCATTTTTCATCCAGGCAAGTGGTACAGAATTATCTAAATGGAAAGTATATAGTGTATCTGAAATAGTGAATTGTGAGCTAATATCATTAGGTTCATACTCAAGTTTATACAAACTGTCAATCGTAAAAGATGTGGAAGACCAGCGTGAATTTACTTTATGTGCAGAAAAATTCATTGACGCCATTGAATCAGTATAAATATATCCCACTGTTAAATTTATCCAGGAATCAATTACATTTATATTTCCATCTTTCAGAGCGGTCTTTAAACTATCCGGTAATCCAAATACGAACCTGAGTAACGCCGTTGATTTTATATCACCATATCTTCCAACTAAAAACCGATCTGCACTGCCGAGTGCAACAACTTTTTTAAAGTAAGATGAGGTTTGAGAAGAAGAATCAACTTCTGTATCAAAAATCTTTGCTGAAATATTTTCACTTCCGATAAGTTCAATACCAAGTGAAGACGGTTCATCGGAACAGGAAAGTATGAGGAATGCTGATAGAACAATTGTAAAAGAGAAGATAAATTTTAATTTCAAAAAATGACTCCGCTAAATATCACCAAGTATTAAGTTACAAGCATTTGCTAAATTTTCGGCTACAAAAGTTGGAAAATTATTTTCTTTTTGCAAGATAGAAAAACTCTCCTCACCTTTTCCTGTTTTGACTAATATTGTCTTCAATCCTGCATTTTTCCCGCAATCAATATCAGCAACTGTATCACCGATAAAATAAGATTGATTCAAATCAACATTAAACTCTGCTGCAGCATCAAATATCATTTTAGGCGAAGGTTTTCTACACTCACATTCTTCCGGCGTACTGTAATCTGGATGTGCAGGACAATAATAGAACGCATCAATACTCACTTTGAAAGCAGTTAAAAGTGAATTTATTTTTTCGTTAACAGCATCAACATCTTCATTTGACATTATTCCCCTTGCGATTCCTGATTGATTTGAAATTACAATAAGCAGGAAACCAAATTTTTTTAAAGTGTATAATGCGTCGCCGGTTTCTTTAAATAAAACTACTTTTTCCGGATCACTTATATAACCGGGGTCTTCGTTGAGTGTTCCATCCCTGTCAAGAAAAATGGCACGGATGGACATCAACTCTCATCTAGGATTGTCTTATACAATTCAATGTATTTCTTTGCAGAGGAGTGCCAGCTAAAATCTTCTTTCATACCGGCTCTTACAATTTTATCCCAGGTTTCTTTATCCTGATAAACTTTTATTGCACGTTTGACTTCACTGAGAAACTCTTCAGCATTGTATTTCTTAAATACAAAACCATTACCATCTTTTGATTTTTCGCTGAATCGTTTTACTGTATCAGCAAGTCCGCCGGTCTCACGAACTATCGGAACAGTTCCATAGTTTAAACTGTACATCTGATTAAGTCCGCATGGTTCGTACTTGGATGGCATCAGAAACATATCAGCACCACCTTCAATTAAATGTGCGAGGTCATCATTAAATCCGAGATAGCAAGCGAATTTATCACTGTGCTTTCTTGCCATCTGATCAAAAAAGTTATGATATTCTTTATCACCTGTACCAAGCACAATCATTTGAATGTTTTCTTTGAGCAGTTGAGGAAGAATTTTTTGAACGAGGTCTATTCCCTTTGAATCATACAATCGCGATATCAAACCAATAATCGGAACATCTTCATTGAATTCAAATCCAAATTTTTCAGCAAGAGCTTGTTTGTTGACCACTTTTTGTTCAACATTTTTTATTGTGTACTTTTTAGGAAGATGTTTATCCCGATCAGGATTCCACACTTTATTATCGATACCGTTTATTATACCATAGAGATCATCTTTTCTCTTAGCCAGAATATCTTTCAACTGACCACCGATTTCAGAATCTGTTCTTATTTCGTTTGCATAAGTTTCACTTACTGTATTTATGATATCTGCAAACAACAAACCGCTTTTCATAAAATTCAATTTACCTTTGTGAAGTATTCCTTTATCAGAATTCAGACTTTCCGGTAAACCGGTTTTCTTGAATGAGGATTTTGGAAATTCACCCTGATATGCAAGGTTGTGAATTGTAAAGAGTGTTTTAAACTTATCAAAATTTTCTTCGTTTTTGTAAACAGTTTTAAGATAAGCCGGAATCAAACCACACTGCCAGTCATTGCAATGAATTATATCCGGAATCCATCCCAATTTAATAATCAGTTCAAAAACTGCTCTGCTTAAAATTATAAATCTTTCATCGTTATCTTCATAATCTTTCCCAGTCATAGGATCAGAATAAAGACTATTTCTGCTTCCAAAATATTCCTGATTATCAAGAAAATAAATTTGCACTCTGATTTTTTGTCCGGGAAGAAAACACGATTTTAAAGAAAAGATAACCTCTTTGCCTGCTATATCAATCTTAATGTCTTTTAATCTTACAACTTCGTGAATTTTAAACTTCCGATCATCAACTGCACCATATTTTGGAATAACAATACGAACTTCATGACCTAACTCAGCCAGAGTTTGAGGCAATGCTGCTGAAACATCTGCGAGTCCGCCTGTTTTTACAAACGGAACAACTTCTGATGTTACAAACAGGATTTTTAGCTTTTTTGTAGACATTTTTTTGAAAATTTATGGAATGATATTGCAAAATTACGAAAACACGTTTTCTTTAACAAAATTTGATGAAATTATTATTACTCAGACGTTTGTTTATCAATAATAGCTTTATAACAACAGAATATAGTTTTAAATTAAAGTGTAATTAATAACATTTTTAGAGAATAGATTGAAAATTGCTTTATCGCTTGTTGCTGTCTGCGTTCTGCTGATTGGTTGCAGTGCTGCAACCGGTTCACGTTATGAAACTAAAAAAGAATCAAAACCCGAAATTAAATTAGAACAAAGTTCTGAAGTAATTGAAGATTTTGATATTACTCCTTACCGCACTAAAATAGAAATCGAAGCTCCGCCAATCGGGACTGACAAGCTGCCACCAGATGTTTGGTACGGCTACAATTCTGATTCTACAAGTATTGTAAAAAAAATTATTGGAACTGCGGATGGTTACAGAGTTCAGGTATTATCAACTGATGACAT
This sequence comes from Ignavibacteriota bacterium, assembly GCA_013285405.1. Classification (NCBI taxonomy): domain Bacteria; kingdom Pseudomonadati; phylum Ignavibacteriota; species Ignavibacteriota bacterium. Next base: position 3,500,369 of record CP053446.1, read on the forward strand.
AGATCAGGCGAATAATATTCGTGCTGAAGTTTATGAAAAGACTTCCAGAAAGGAAGTTTATGTAGTTTTTGAACCACCGTTTTATAAAGTTAAAGTTGGAGACTTTACTGTAAAATCCGAAGCTGAAAATCTCAGGTTTAAACTGAACCAACTTGGTTACACAGAATCTAAAGTTGTTCAGGAAACCATAAATATTTTTGAATGATGAAAAAACTTTTATTTAATCCGGCATCTGTCATTACAGTCAATACATCAGGAAAAAATTACAAGCGTGGGAAAGAACTATCTGAGATTGGTTGTCTGGACAATCACTCGATAGTTATCGAAGACGATTTAATTAAAGATATTGTCAGCACTGCATCAATTGATAAAAAAAATTTCGATGAAGTAATTGACTTAACCGGAAAAACAGTTTTACCCGGTTTAGTTGAATGTCACACGCACACAGCATTCGCCGGTTCACGAGCTGATGAATTCAGACAGAAGTTGAGAGGAATTGGTTACGAAGAAATTGCAAAAAAAGGCGGTGGAATAAATACAACCGTAACTGCTGTACGTTCATCTTCATTTGAAGAGCTTGTGAACATAATAAAACCAAGAATTGATCATTTTATTTCGCAGGGAATTACCACTCTTGAAATTAAAAGCGGGTACGGATTGAATTTTGAAAATGAAAGAAAGCTTTTGCAGGTAATAAATTTTCTTGACGAAATATATCCAATAGATATTATTCCTACTTTTCTCGGTGCACATACATTTCCAAAAGAACACAAAGAGAATCACCAAGCTTATGTTGAAGAAATAACTGAGAAGATGATTCCTCATTTTGCAGAACAAAAGCTTGATGAGTTTTGCGATGGGTTTTGTGAATCAACAGCTTTTTCAGCAAATGAAATGGATGAGATATTCACCACAGCAAAAAGTTATGGTCTGAAACTTAAACTGCATACAGATCAATTTAATTCAATCGGTGGACTGGATATTGCATTAAAACACAAAGCAATTTCAGTTGATCATCTTGAAGTAATAAAAGATGAAGATGTTCCAAAACTAGGACAATCAGAAACAGTGGCAGTTCTTCTTCCAGGAGTTTCTTTTTTTCTGAATCATCAATTTGCACCTGCAAGAAAATTGATAGATCAAAATGCAATTGTCGCTCTCGCTACTGATTATAATCCCGGCTCATCTCACATTTCAAGTTTGAGTTTGATTATGAGTATTGCAGCATTAAAGATGAAGATGACTATCGAAGAGACAATAAGTGCAGTAACAATTAATTCTGCTAAAGCTTTATGCAGAGAAAAAAGTATCGGCTCAATTGAGATAGGTAAGAAAGCTGACTTTGCTGTTTTAAATACTACTGACTATGCTGATATCGTTTATTCGATTGGCAGTAATTTGAATTGTATGACGATAAAGGCTGGGAATGTTATTTATCATTCTGCCTTTTGAAATTAAGTGTTCTTTTAATTACCAACTGCAAGTTGTCAAAATTTGACTGTATTACCCTTGACATTCTAAAATCCGTTTCCTAAGTTGGGATTGAAATTAATTCAGGGTAGAAAACCGATGAACTTTTTTTCAGAAATAAGTTCTTCAAAGCTGGCACGATATTTAACTTTCTCTCTCTTTCTCCGGAGCGAGAAAGATGGTGAATTTATTTTCACCAATCCAGATTATTCTGTATGAAACTTTCAAAGTTCTCATACAATCATTCAATCAACCATCCATTCATTTCACTTACTTTCCCACAGGTTTTACATAGCTTGAAAAAAACCGAATTTAATTAAACAAACAGGCTTTACAATGAAAAATATTCTTCATCTTATAATATTAGTTTTAATAACAACAACTGAGGGTGTTAAATCTCAGGAAATTAATCCGCTTGATTTTTTCCCACATCACCTTGGGGATTTGTGGCAGTATATTACCTACACGCAAACTGGTGGCGAATTTTGGGAAAGGAAAATAACTGCTATTGATACCGTGTGGTCAGATTCCTCTATAATTATTACTGAGCGTATAAGGAATTCTTACGATATTAAAAATAAGATCTATTTAAATGATAGTCTTATTGTTTATTGGGAAAGCTGGGGAGGAGGTATATGGGAACCAAGATATAAGTTTAATGTCCTCATAAATACTTTTTGGTTAAGCGATCCATTTTTCCCTTTTTATACAAAATATATTAATGAAAGTGAAGAATTAGTTTTCGAAGATACTCTTTTGTATAGAGAGTACTGGACGGCACCAGATACTTTCTTTATCTTAGCTCTTTATACTGAATGTTTAGCATTAGGGATCGGATTCTACTATGGTGAATTTGAAGTTGGTATTACAGTTCTGAATGGATGTATAATAAATGGAATTCAATACGGCATAATATTAAATATTGAGGATCAAAATGGAGATGGACTACCTTCCGAATATATCTTAGATAACTTTCCAAATCCATTTAATGGTCAGACAACAATTCACTATTACTTACCCTCTACTGATCATTTAACAATAAGTATTTACGACGTTCTTGGAAATGAAATTGAGAAATTATATAGTGGAGAGGAAAAGGAAGGACACCATTATAAAATCTGGAATCCAAAAACGAATTCAAGCGGACCATATTTTGTTGTTATGAGAACTAATGAAACACAAATAACTCATAAAATTTTATTTCTTAAATAGGAGAATAAAAATGAAAACGATTTTCAAAATTACTTCAATAATTGTCTTGATATATTCTTTTCAAATGTTTGGACAGTATTAAGTTAACATAGATATTGTTAAACCGTCGGCTGGTGATAAGCCCTCTGATTATTCTCTAAATCAGAACTATCCTAATCCTTTTAATCCTGTTACAACGATTGACTACTCAATCCAAAAAGCTGGAGAAGTATCGTTTAAGGTTTATGATATGCTCGGAACTGAAGTAGCAAACTTAGTAAATGAAAATCAAGAAGCAGGAAATTATTCAGTTACTTTCAACGCAGCAGAACTTCCGAGGCGATCAGGCTCAGCATTGACGAGTGGAATTTATTTCTACACATTAACTTCAGGAAATTTTATGGAGACGAAGAAATTAATTTTGCTGAAGTAAATTAACCTTTTTTGGGGTACTATAAATGTACCCCAATATTAATTTCACTTAAACCTAAAAATCAAATCTGTTACTTCCCATCTCGGTCGAAGGTTCAAAGTATCCGGATAAAAGGAAAACCTTTCTGAAAATTCAATTGGTTCAGGCCAGCCGTAATTATATTTCCCACTGCTATCCTCATCCAGAAAACACCAAAGTAAATACTTCCCAGGTTCAATGCGCGTAAATTCAAATTTATCATCACTGATATTCAATTGATATTTCAATTGCGGATTCTCTCCATTTTCTAAAATCAATACGGGATTTTTTGTGTAATCCAGATCAATGATGTTTCCGGACAATCCTGTAAAATCTAATCCTGAAATTGTTCTGAATTTAAATTGAAATAAGGAATCAGTTTTGTTACCAGCAAGATCAACAAAATTTCTCAAATGAAGTTTTACCAAATAGTCTTTGTCCGGTTTTAAACTTTCAAACGGTTTAATCACGAGCGTTGCATCGTCATAAAAATCCAGGTCAAAAGAAATCGGTTTGCCAAATGTATCTGTCAAAGCAACTGCAGAGATATTAAAATCTTTATTGAAAGCTTCATCAAAGAAAATTTTAATTTCAGTATTTTCAAAGTCAATCGAACCACTTGCTGCTGGTTCTGTTGAAACAATTTTTATTGAATTAGTATCTACTCTATCGCTGACAACAACTTTGGTAAAATCATTTGACATAACATTTCCAATTTCATCAGTCAAAGTATCTGCGATTAAATAAACCAGGTTTGCAGGATTAATTTTAGATTCGAACATTAGAATAAATTCTTCGGGTTTTGTTTTCCCTTTGAACGCGTACTGCATCTTGTAAATTTTATTGTCAGTAGAATCAACAACAGTAAAATTATCAGCTCTTGTCGATTCATTACTTACTGGCTTGTTGCAGCTCACAAGAAGGTGATTGTGATCTGTCATAATAGCACCAATCAATCTTGGTGATGATACGTCCGCATTAAAAAGCAAAAAGTATAAACCTGAATAAAGTGAATCTGTTTCACTAAGAATTATGTCAGTCTGTGGTATTCCTATCTTATCCTGGTCCTGCTGATATAAATAATCTTTGTACTGATCATTCACTGCAAAAATTCTATAAGTTCCGGAACCTAATCCCTGCAAACTAAAATTGCCGCCAATTCCTGTTTGCGAAACATAATCAGGTTTACGTTCTAAAATTGAATCTACACTCTCCCCCAGTTTATAAGCATAAATAAAAATACCTTCGTTTTCTTTTCCATATACTTTTCCTGAAATGATTCTCCTGTCAATCTTCTCCCCTGTTGAAAAAGAAAACGTAAATGACTGAGCCATTCTGTTTTTATTATTTAAATCAATAACATCTGTCCCGATAGTAATTGTGTAGGTAACATCTTCTTTTAGTTGAACTGGAAAAGTAACTTCAAGCGATGTTCCGCTCCAACTGTATTCAAAATTGCCTTCAATATAAGGTGAGATAAAAATTGCATCCCGAACAGATCGTTTATCAACATATTCTGAAAAATTGATTTCGAAATAATTTTCATTAAAATTTATTGTGCCATCAGGCGGATAAACTTCTACAATTTTTGGTGGAATTTTATCAACGTCACCTCCTCCCGGCGGAAGCTGATTTGCACACTTTGTAATTAAGATAAAAGACAAAAGGATAAAGATTAAAGTGTTTTTATTATTTATTTGTCTTTGTAACAATCGTTTCCGAATAATTTGATAATTAATTATTAGCTTTTGAATTTTGCTTCCTGATAAACTCTCTGTACTTTTTAACATTGTTATTGTGCTCGGTTAAATTTTTACCAAACACATGACCACCTGTACCATCAGCAACGAAGTAAAGATAATTATTTTTTTCCGGATAAAGTGCAGAGATGATGGCTGCTCTACCAGGATTGTTAATTGGTCCGGGAGGTAATCCGAAATATTTATAAGTATTGTATGGAGAATTAAGTTCAAGATCTTTATAGGTTAATCTTTTCCAGCCGCCAGGAATAACATACTGAATTGTTGGATCAGCCTGAAGTTTCATTCCAATCCGTAATCTGTTATGATAAACACCGGAAATTCTTGGCATCTCATCTTCTTTATTTGTTTCGCCTTTAATAATTGATGCAAGTGTTATAATCTCGTGAACAGTAAAACCAATCTCATTTGTTCTTTGAATCAGACTATCATTGTAAAAATCCTTGAAGGCATCATAAAATAGCGTGATTGCTTCTTGCGGTGAGCTTCTTTCGTAGATTTCATAATCGGTTGCAAACAAATAACCTTCAAATGATTTTTGATGAAGACCGAGCGAATCCGCAAAAGTTTTATCGTTGGCAAGTCTTACAAACTCTGTCGAATCAATGTAAACATATTTTTGCAGACGATGAGCAAGCCATTTAATAGTTTGTCCGGGATTAATCGTTAAAGTTCTCTGAAAATCACATTCACCTGAAATAAATAAATCAAGCAGATCGAGATAACTCAATCCATTCGGAATACGGAATCTTGCTGCCCGGATTTTTTTTTCAGCACCGTAAATAAACGCTGCTATTTTAAAATTAGTTTTGCCGGGAATTATCCCCTTCTCAAATAATCGTTCAGCTATTGAATCAAAACTTTCGCCTTTACTGATATCAAACCTAATTGGCGAACTGCTTGTAAAATAGTTCGGAGTAAAGAAAGTCAGATAAGAAATAATTAATATGAATATGAAAACACCAACTACACTTAAAAACTCCCAGCGAGTCAACAAATTTTTAAATCTACTTTGCATCAATTATTAATTCATCCTGAGAAAATGATTTTCAGGAATTGCAGGATACGGTTTAACACTCAGATCATCAGTTGCACCTGAAGAATAAAGCTGAAATCCTCTCAGTGCAATCATCGCAGCGTTATCTCCACAGTATTCCATTGACGGAATAATACAAGGAATATTAAATTTTTTAGAAAGAGCCGTCATTTCATCTCTTAATTTTTTATTTGCTGCGACTCCGCCAACAAGTGATAGTGAATTAACAGTGTAATCATTCAATGCACGCACTACTTTTTGAAGCAAAGCATCAACCAGAGCTTTTTGAAATGAAGCTGAAATGTTGTTCAAATCTTTTTCAGGGATGTTCTTTTCAGGAAAATTATTTTGTACAAATCGAAGCACCGATGTTTTCAATCCACTAAATGAAAAATTGAATTTATCTTTTAATTCAGCAATCGGAAACTTAATTGAATTCTCATCACCATTTAATGCACTTGCTTCTATCTGTGGACCACCGGGATATCCAAATCCCAATAATTTTGAAACTTTATCGAATGCCTCACCTGCTGCATCATCGACAGTTGTACCGAGCAAATATACTTTAGTAAAATTTTCCACATACAATAAAAGTGTATGACCACCGGACACGACCAAAGTTAACATTGGAAATTCAGGTTTTTTCTCCATCAGAAATCCGGAAAATATATGTCCTTCAATATGATTAATTGCTATTAAAGGTTTGTTCAGCGAGAATGATAAACCTTTAGCATAAGTTAGTCCAACGAGTAACGCACCGATTAATCCCGGACCAGCAGTTGCAGCAAACAAATCAATCTGATTTAGACTTAATCCTGTAGTTTTTAATGCTGAATCAATAAGTGGTTTAATTATTTGCAAATGTGCTCTGCTCGATAATTCAGGAACAACCCCGCCGAAAGCTTTATGAAAATGTTGTGATGATATCAGATTTGCTTTTACTTCATCATTAATAAGAATGGCAACCGAAGTTTCATCACAGGAGCTTTCAATTCCCAGTATATTTAATTTCCGGGAATCAGTCATCACCTGAATGCAAAAAATTCTTTTACGATATGCCCTGCCATATTCGGGTTTTCCTGAAGCCTTCTGATTGAATATTTATACCAATCATTACCAAACGGAACATAAATTCTTATCTTAAATCCATCTTTATTTATTTTATCTCTGAGATCCTCTCTCACACCGAGCAGCATCTGGAACTCAAACATATCTTTTGGAATTTTGAGTGACTTGATCAGTTCATACGCTTTATCAATAAGATATTTATCGTGGGTTGCAATACCAACATAATTTCCATTCTTCAACATTAGTTCAAGACTTTTCAAATAATTATCTCTGATTGCTTGTTTTTCTTTATACGCGATTGCTGCGGGTTCAATATAAATTCCTTTACAGAGACGATAGTTCGTCCCGATTTTATTCAGGACAATAGTATCATTCACAGTTCTTTTCAGATAAGCCTGAAGCACAATCCCAACATTATTGAACTCTTCATAAATTCGTTTATACACTTCGATGGTCAAATCAGTGTATGAAGAATCTTCCATATCAATCCGAACAAAATTATTTATATCACTTGCTCTTTTAACCAATTCTTTTATTTGCTGGTATGCAAATTCTTTATCGATAGCCAAACCCATTTGTGTTGGCTTAATAGAAAGATTCGCTTTTAAATTATGCTTGACAATCGAATCAAAAACTTCAAGAGCTTTTCGCCTGGCATCGATTGCTTCTTCCTGAGTATTTACTGATTCACCAAGCACATCAAGTGTTGCCAGGATACCTTTAGCATTTAATTCTTTTACTTTGTTTACTGCTGATTGAAGGGTTTTGCCTGCGATATATTTTTTTGAAAATATCCAAACAATGTTTTCAGGCATCGATTTGACTGTTTTGACAAGAAGATTATGAACTATAGACACAACATTCTCCGAAAATATTATATACAAAATTACAGCATTTTTCTTACTGCAAAAAATGCATTCATACCGGAAGATGATTTTTATTGATTTACGATAGACTTTAACAGCTTTATGAGAAGCAAAGCTTTATCCTGTAAATCTTTAGTCGAAGTGTTGTTTGAGAAAACAAAATCTGATTTTTTCTTTTTTTTATCTTCATCAAGTTGGTTTGCTTCACGTTGCAAAAATTCCGCTTTGGAAAGTTTTTTTGATAGCATGGTACGTTGCATTCTCAAGTTTATATCGGAAGTGATCAATACTACATAGTCGTACATTTTTTCAATTTTTGATTCGAATATCAGCGCTGCTTCAACAAATACTATGTCGGTTTTCTGAAAATATTTTTGAGAAAGTTTTTCAATTTCTGTTCTTACTTTCGGATGTAATATGGAATTTATTTTCTTCAGCTCAATGGTATCGGAAAAAATTGAAGCAGCTATATATTTTTTATCTGGTTTATCACCGTTAAATGCTGATGGTCCAATTACTTTAATTATTTCTGCTCTGACTTGCTTGTCATCGGCTAAAATCCGCTTTGAAATTTCATCAGCATAAAGTACCGGGAAACCTTCATCGGAAAGAAATTTTGCGAAAGTTGATTTACCACAACCAATGTTCCCTGTAACAGCAACTTTAATTTTTATTTGTTTCTTCATAAAAAAAGAAAATAGAAATACTATCCTTTTTTACTTAGCGTATCCAATTTTTCTGACTTCACGTATAACAGTCACTTTTATTTGTCCGGGGTATTCCATTTCACTTTCAATTTTTAAGGCAATTTCCTTTGCAAGTTTGTCAGCCAGAATATCATCAACTTTTTCATGTTCAACAACGACTCTTACTTCTCTTCCAGCCTGAATTGCGTAAGTTTTTGCAACACCTTCAAAAGATTTTGCCAGCGATTCAAGGTTTTCAAGCCGCTTAACATAACTTTCAAGCGGTTCACGTCTTGCACCAGGTCTTGCACCGCTAATTGCATCAGCAGCCTGAACTAAAGCAGCAATCGGATGTTCCATTTCAATATCTTCGTGATGAGACCCAACTGCATTTATAACGATTTTATTTTCATTATATTTTTTTGTGAATTCATAACCAATTAATGCGTGAGGACCCTCAACACTTTTATCAACTGTTTTTCCAATATCGTGAAGCAACCCAGCACGTTTAGCCAAATTTGTTTCCATCCCAAGTTCAGAAGCCATTATACCGGTTAGATAAGCTACTTCAATACTATGCTGCATTAAATTCTGCCCAAAACTTGAACGGTATTTCATCTTACCAATATGCTTTATAAGTTCGTTATGCATATTGTGCAACCCTAATTGTAATACTACATTTTCGCCATCGCGGATCATCTCCTCTTCAAGTTCCTGTTTCACTTTCTCAACAACTTCCTCAATCCTCGCCGGATGTATTCTGCCATCAGAGATTAATCTTTCAAGCGATACTCTTGCAACTTCTCTTCTGAATTGATCAAACGAAGATAGGATTACTGCCTCTGGCGTATCATCAACAATTACATCTACTCCTGTGCTTGATTCAAACGCACGTATGTTTCTTCCTTCCTTGCCAATAATTCTTCCTTTCATTTCATCATTTTGGATCTGGACTACGGATACGGTACTTTCAATAGAATGGTCGGCAGCGGTTCTTTGAATTGATTGGACAATAATCTTTTGAGCCTCTCTCTTACCATCAGCTTTAGCTTTATCAGTAATATCTTTTATTATTGATGCAGATTGAGTCTTAGCTTCATTGACAAGATTCTCCATCAGAATTTTTTTAGCTTCCTCCGATGAGAGACCGGATATTTTCTCGAGTTTTGCATTTTGTTCAAGCTCGATACGATTGATGTCGTCTAACTTTTTTTCAATATTTTTGTTCTGTTGAGCGAGTTCCTGTTCATATTTTTTATTTTCGCGTTCCTTTTGTAAAACAAGGTCGAATTTCTTCTCACTGTTTTCTTCCCTTAACTGGATTTGTTTTTCCAGTGCAGTTAGCTTTTGGCGTTTCTGTTGAACCTCTTTATCAAATTCAGTTTTCTTTTTATACCATTCATCTTTCACTTCAAGCAGTTTTTCTCTCTTAATATTTTTCGCATCTTTATCAGCATCATCAAGAATTTTTTTTGCCTGATCTTCTGCAGTCAGGATACTTTTCTTACCAATCCTGGAATTCATCATCCATCCAAGGTAAAAGAACACAACTATAACAACCACGAGCATCGGTATTAGAACATACAATTCAGCCATTTTTCCTCCGTGCAAATTTTATTTTTTTAAGCCGCTTTCACTGCCCCGTAATTAATAGGAAAAACCCTATTAATCACAGTGGGAATGTTCCCAGTCGCTTTTTACTTCCACTGCTTTCCCAAAGGGTTAGTCCTCAATACAAGATTGAAGATGAGGCCTGTAATACACGCCGGAGTAATACTCCCAATTAGTTTATGTTAGTTTTTCACTAATTATTAGGAGCAGTGAAGCGGTTATAATTAGGATGGGTCAATCGAATGTTGATCTGACAGAAGAACTTTTATTCTTTTAACTTTATCCGAAGCTTGAATTAAAAATTCCCGGTTCTTGTTTTTTTCTAAAAATAAATCATACGCAATATTCAAACAGGCAATAATAGCAATAGTTTGAGCTGGTTGATCAGGCAATTCGTCTTTTGTTTCTTCCATAACCTTATTTACATAAATAGCCAACTCTTTTGCTATTTCTTCATTTTCAACAAGCAGAGAATATTCTTTGTCAAATATTTTTATTTTCAGCTTCTTTTTTTCCATCAGTATTTCTTCGTTAACCCACGAACAAATTGTTTAAGAACTATATTAATTAGTTTTTCTTCAGAAAGATATACCTTTTAATCTGAAGATAAATGTTTATCTATTCTGTTTATTAATTCTTTTATTTTACTTTTGATTTCTTCCCGTTCTTCTAAATTTAATTTTGATTTTTCCTCCGATTTAAATTTTGTGTCTTCCAATTCTGATTCCAATTCAGAAATTTTTTGATGAAGAAGGTTTTTATCCTGCTGTATTTCATTCAATGAAATTTCCAGTTCTTTATTTCTGCCGATAGTATCACTGTATTTATTTTTCAGAATCTCCACCTGAGATTCTAATTTTCCTAAATCACCGATTAAAGTTTCATATTTCGCCAGGTCAACCAATTATTTACCTCTCAGTATTGCGTTAAATTGTTTTGTCACTTTATTTATTAAATTCTGAAAATCCTGGTCAACTTCTTCATCAGTTAATGTTTTATTATAATCATAGTACTCTAAATTGAATGCCATACTTTTTTTATTATTACCAATATCTTTACTTTCATAAAGATCAAAAAGTTCAACAGATTTAAGAATGCTTCTGCTTTCTTTTAAAATAAATTCCTTTACTATGGAATAATTTATCGAATTATCAAATAAAAAAGCAAAATCCCTATGTACTTTTGGGTATTTCAGTAATTCAATGAATGACTTCTGAGAAGATTTGAATTTCCTGAATACTTCGAGATCACATTCAAATGCATACACTGGCTGATTTATATCAAACATTTTAAGAATGATTTGTGTCAATTTACCACCAGCACCAAACTGCAGATCCTTAAAGTTTATGGCAAATTGAAAATCGTAAATCTTATTCTGTATGGAATTATAAGAATCATTTAAAACATAGTCAAGCGGAATTTTGGATAAAAATGAATTTACCATACCCTTTAAATCAAAAATATCGTATTCAATTTCCTCTGAATACCATTTCCTGGTTGTCTTTTTACCTGAAAGAATAAGTAATAATTTCTTGTTTTCAGCAAAATCCTTAAATGAATTAAGGTTGTCTGTCAATTTTCCAAATGTATTTCCGATTTCAAATACTGCTATATCTTTCTCACCTTTTTTTATATTTTCGGATACAGCCGATAGTGCTGCAACGAGCAATGACGTCCTCAAGAATGCCATATCCTGACTCTGTGGATTTGCAATTTGTACTGGATTACCTGCTATTTTAGTTTTGGGTTCAGAGATAAGCGGATTATTAACCATTTCGTTAAAACCGAGTGCAACCATAGTTTCTCTAACTTTCTCTTCAAGTTCAAAATCATCTTTTCTTTTATGCAGTGTAATACTAACTTTTTCAATTACAGGGATTTTATTGTAACCAGCTATCCTTGCCACTTCTTCAATTAAATCTATTTCTCTTTCAATATCAGGTCGATAAGTCGGAATAATCACTTCAACAGCTTCACCGAGATCTTTGAGTAAATTGATGCCTAATTTTTGAAAGATTCTCATCACTTCAGATTTTGGAACCTCATAACCAAGTAACTTATTCATTCGATTCAGACGAAGAGTAATTTCCTTTTGCCGAATCTTGGTTGGATATTCATCAATCGCACCTTTTGCAATTTCACCACCAGCTATTGAAGTAATTAATTGTGCGGCTCTTTGGGCAGCATATAAAGTATTTGATGGATCGATTCCTCTCTCAAATCTGTAAGACGAGTCAGTTGATAGCTGTAATTTTTTAGAAGTTCTCCGAATTGAAGTCGGATTAAAATAAGCTGATTCAATCAATATATTCTTTGTAGATTCTGTAACTTCCGAATTTGCTCCGCCCATGACACCAGCAATAGCAACTTCACGTTTTCCATCACAAATCATCATAGTTCCGGCAGTTAATAATCTTTCTTTTGAATCGAGAGTGGTGAATTTAAATTCATTAGTCAAGCTGCGGATAACAATCTTTTTATCATTTAAATTATTAAGATCGAATGCATGTAATGGCTGTCCCAATTCGTGAAGAATAAAGTTTGTTACATCAACAACATTATTAATCGGTCTGAGTCCGATTTTCTTTAATTTATTTTTGAGCCAGTCTGGGGATTCCCGAATAGTCAAGCCAATCACAACTTTAGCAGAATATCGCGGACAATTTATTTTATCTTCTATCTCAACGCTTGCAAATTGCCTAATATCATTTTGCGATTCACTGAAATCTAATTTAGGAATTCTGAGATCACGATTGAATATTGCAGCCAGATCTCTTGCGACTCCGATATGTGAAAGTGCATCTGGTCGATTTGGAGTTACTGCTACTTCAAGTATTACATCGTTTAATCCAAGTGCATCACTAAATGGTAGTCCTGCAGATAGATTCTTGTCAAGGACTAAAATTCCAGAATGATCATCGCTTAATTCTAATTCATCTTCAGCACAGATCATCCCGAAAGATTCGACACCACGGATTTTAACTTTTTTAATCTCCACATTCCCTTTTGGAATATTGGTTCCAATTGGTGCGAATGCTACGTTCTGCCCCGCTGCAACATTTGATGCACCACAAACAACTTGCAATTCATTATTACCATCAAAGAGAGTACAAATTGTAAGTCTATCGGCATCGGGATGCTTGCTTGTATCCTTAACAAGTCCGACAATAATTCCCGAATATTTTTTATTCTGATCTTCAAAGTCTTCGACTTCAAGTCCGGACATTGTTAATTGATTAACGATCTCATCAGTTGAGATTCCATCGAGGTTAACGTATTCTTTTATCCAGTTAAGTGAGATTTTCAAGAAAAATTCCGTTTAAAACTGTTTGAGAAAACGCAAATCATTTTCAAAGAATATTCTTATATCTGTGATTCCGTATTTGAGCATCGCTATTCTTTCTATTCCCATTCCAAATGCATAGCCACTATATTTTTCTGAATCATAATTAACATATTTAAAAACATTCGGGTCCACCATTCCGCAGCCGAGAATTTCGAGCCAGCCAGTATTTTTACAAACTCTGCATCCACTGCCTTTACAGATATAACAAGTAATATCCATTTCAGCACTCGGTTCAGTAAATGGGAAGAAGCTTGGTCTGAATCTGTATTTCAAACCATCACCGTAAAATTGTTCCGCAAAAGAAACCAGAGTTCCCTTCAATTCCGCAAAAGAAACATCAGTATCAACATAAATACCATCAACCTGGTGAAACATGCAATAACTTCGCGAACTTACTGCTTCATTCCTGTAAACTCGTCCAGGCATTATTGCTCTGATAGGAGGACTTTCTTTTTCCATAATCCTGATCTGCACCGGAGTAGTGTGTGTGCGAAGTAAAAATTTATCGGAGACAAAAAATGTATCCTGCATATCTCTTGCAGGGTGATCAGGTGGAAAATTTAATGCTTCAAAGTTGTAATAGTCAGATTCGAGTTCTGGACCGTCATAAACAGAAAAACCGAGTCCTTTAAAAATTGATTTGATCTCAGAAAGCGTTTGTGTGAGTATGTGCCGGCTTCCAAGTTTTATTGTTTTGCCGGGTAAAGTTAAATCAAGGTTTGCAGATCCAGAGATACTTTTTGATTCAAAAATTGATTTCTGATCACTGAATAATTGATTAGCATTATTTCTAAGATTATTAAGCAGTTTACCGAAAACAGGTTTCTCTTCTCCGGAAAGTGTTTTCAGATCATCAAACAGCTTTGTAATAATTCCATTGCGACTCAGATATTTAATTCGTATTTGCTCAAGTTCAGTTTCTGTAGATACTTTATGAATATCATCACTAAATTCTTGTTCGATTCTTTCTATATCAGAAATCTGCATAAAGGGAATTACTGAAGGTTTTAAAAAATACCCCCAAAGAAATAATAATCTTTCTTTGAGGGATGAAATTAATTAGCTGCAAACTTAACAAGTTCAGAGAAAGCATCGGGATTATCAACAGCCATATTAGCAAGCACCTTTCTATTGATAACAACACCCTTAGTATCGAGAGCATTTATGAATTTAGAATAGCTCAGTCCATGCGGTCTTACAGCAGCATTAATCCTGGCGATCCATAACTGTCTGTAAATTCTCTTTTTTGATTTTCTATCTCTATATGCATGCACTAAGCCTTTCTCGACAGCATTTTTAGCTACCGTCCAAACATTACCACGATTGCCCCAGTAACCTTTGGCTTGTTTTAGTACTTTTCTTCTTCTTTTTCTTGAAGCAACGTTATTCTTTGCTTTTGGCATTTTACTATTCCTTTATCATTATTGAAGCATTAAACTTACTTTTTTCTGATCAGCTTTAGAGATCAATGTAGCTTTCCTCAATTGTCTTTTCGTCTTGGTAGATTTTGAGGTTAGAATGTGACTCTTATAAGCCTTTTTTCTTTTAAATTTTCCCGAAGCGGTTTTCCTGAAAGTTTTGGAAGCACCCCGGTTACTCTTCATCTTTGGCATAACTTAATCCTGATTTATGATTGTTTTTTCTTACCTTTTTTTGAATTAGGAACTACAATAAGACTCATATTTCTTCCTTCCATTTTGGGTTCCACTTCAACTTTTGCTACATCCTGAACTCGTTCCAAAAATCTTTTCAGAAGAACCTCTCCTTGTTCAATATAAGCCATTTCTCTTCCTTTAAACACAACAGTAGCTTTAACTTTATTTCCATCTTCCAAAAAATTTACAGCGTGCCTTGTTTTGAAATCAAAATCGTGCACATCAGTATTTGGGTGGAATCTTATTTCTTTAAGTACTGAAACCTGTTGATTCTTCTTTTGGATTTTTTCTTTTTTCTGCTGCTCGTATCTAAATTTTCCAAAATCTATAATTTTGCAGACAGGTGGTTTTGCTTGTGGTGCAATTTCCACAAGATCCCTCCCGCGTTCGTTCGCCAATCTTCTGGCATCTTTTATTAAAAATACTCCAAGCTGTTTTCCCTCCATATCAATTACTCTAACTTTTGGAGCCTGGATTTCTTCATTTACGCGGATACTTTCTACTTGAGCGATGTATGACCTCTCTAAATTGTTGTGTACTCTTTATTTTTAATTTCGTTAACAAGTTTATCAATAAAATCGGATAAATTAAATGCCCCAAGATCACCTTTTTTATGCTGCCGGACAGAAATATTCGATGCTGTTTGTTCCTTTTCACCAATGATGATCATGTAAGGCAATTTCTGAGTTTCCCAATCTCTTATTTTGTATCCGATTTTTTCATTTCTTTCATCAAGTTGAGTTCTCAAGCCGGCTTCAATTAATTGATCATTTACTTTACGTGAATACTCAATAAAGTGTTGTGAAACTGGAATAACAACTGCCTGAACCGGAGCCAGCCATAATGGAAAATCTCCAGCAAAATGTTCGATCAGAATTCCAAAGAATCTTTCAATCGAACCCAGCAATGCACGGTGAACCATAAATGGTCTATGCTCTTTTCCATCTTCACCAATATACTTAATCTCGAATCTTTCGGACATATTGAAATCAAATTGAATTGTACTCAATTGCCATTCTCTGCCAAGTGCATCTTTAATTTTGATATCGATCTTTGGTCCGTAAAATGCGCCTCCACCTTCATCAACCTGATATTTTAGATTTTCAGCAGTTAGTGCATTTCTAAGCGAGTCAGTTGCTTTATCCCAAAGTTCAACTTTACCAACTGATTCTTCGGGTTTAGTTGCCAGGTAAAAGTTCATTTCAGTAAAACCAAAAGTTCCAAGTATCATTCTTGCAAAGTTTAATGTTCTTCTGATCTCTTCCTCAACCTGTTCGTGTGTACAAAAAATATGCGCATCATCCTGAGTGAATCCGCGAACTCTCAGCAAACCGTGTAATACGCCGCTCTTTTCGTATCGATAAACAGTTCCAAGTTCTGCCCACCTCAATGGCAAATCCCTGTAAGATCGTAATTGAGATTTGTAAATCATTATGTGGAATGGACAGTTCATCGGTTTAATGTAATAATCCTGTTCATCGATTTTCATTCCTGAATACATACTGTCTTTATAAAATCCAAGATGACCGCTGGTTTCCCAAAGCCAGCTTTTACCCATATGAGGTGAATAAAGCAATTCATATCCATTTTGCAAATGGGCTTCACGCCAATAGTTTTCAATTTCTAATCTTATTCTCGCGCCTTTTGGATGCCAATAAATTAAACCTGCGCCAGCTTCTTCGTGAATGCTAAACAAGTCTAACTGCTTTCCTAATTTCCGATGGTCGCGACGTTTTGCTTCTTCAAGAAAGTGAATGTAATCATCGAGCATTTTCTTTTTAGGAAAAGATATTCCGTAAATTCTCTGCATCTGCTTATTATGTTCATCACCGCGCCAATAAGAACCTGATACGCTTAAAAGCTTTACATATTTAATTTTTCCTGCCGATGGAAGATGTGGACCGGTGCATAAATCCGTAAAATCACCTTCATTGTAAATGCTAATTACTTCACTTTGCTCGTCGAGTTCACTAAGTATTTCAAGCTTGTATTGATCATCCTGTTTCTTAAAGAATTGGACAGCGTTTGCTTTCGACAGTTCAGTTCTCTCGAATCTATGATCTTCTTTTGCAATTAATTCCATCTGCTTTTCAATTTTCTGAAGATCGTCTTCATCAAGTTTTTTATTTATATCGAAATCATAATAGAAACCATTTTCAATTGCAGGACCGACACCAAACTTTGCTTCAGGATAAAGTGATTTTATTGCATGAGCCATTAAGTGAGAAGAAGAGTGCCAGTAAACATGTTTACCTTCTTCATCATCAAACCTGAGAAACTGAATATCACTGTCCTTTTGAATAGGTCTTTGCATATCGATTATTGACCCATTCACTTTTGCTGCGAGTACTTCTTCAGCCAATCTATCAGAGATTGATTGTGCAATTTGATAAGGAGTAATTCCTTTCTCGAATTCTTTTTCTTTACCGTCTGGAAATTTTATTTTAATATTGTCCATAAACTTTCATAAAAAAACCTACCGGAACATTTACAAAACACAAAATATTATTACCGGAAGGTGTGTGGGCTCTAAAGGATTCTTCCATAGGAATGCCTTCGGCAGAACCTTTGACCTTTTTAAATCTGTGGGCTCTAAAGGAGTCGAACCTTTGACCTTCTGCACGTCAAGCAGACGCTCTAACCAACTGAGCTAAGAGCCCGGGATAATTAACGACTCATAATTAAAAATGTATAATTATAAATTTTACATTCTTAATTCTACATTACTAAAAGTACCGAGGGCCGGACTCGAACCGGCACGGGAACAAGTTCCCACAGGATTTTAAGTCCTGTGCGTCTACCAATTCCGCCACCCCGGCAATAAATTAAATATCCAGAATATTAACTATTAAAATTAAATTACTATTCCGGAAAATCACCGCGAAGTTTATGATGCCGTATTCTGCTATTCCAGCAAAACCGGTTCACAAGAATAAATATTTGATTTTGAGCCTGTAAAAATAATTAATGACGTCTCATTTTGCAAAAAAAAGATTATGACCATTGGACTAATAAATATCTTCTAAACCATAGGTTAAGATATTGGTTCGAGTTACTTTATTGTTAATAACTTATTCATTTTCATTTTTAAGAATGAGTCGATTCGATTTCTCTTTAATGAATTTTGAATTATTCACATCTCTACTTTAAGTAAGATAGGACTAATATTTTTGTTCAATTCTGATGGCATCTGCTTTGCTCAAGTTCATATTTGCCAAACTCAAATACTGCCAATAAATTTGCTAACCAAAGATATTTTGGAAACGAATTCGAATCTAAATCTGAAAGGAGATAGTCTTGGTGAAAAACTATAGTGAATGGCTGAAAAGCACTTATAATAATTTCATACTAAAAAATCCTGAACGAAAAAAAGATTTTACAACAGCCTCCTTCTCCTCTGTCAAAGAATTGTTCACACCTGACGATGCTAATGGAAATTATGAAGAGAAATTAGGATATCCGGGTCAATATCCTTTCACAAGAGGAATACAACCAACAATGTATCGCGGCAAGTACTGGACAATGCGACAATATGCCGGTTTCGGAACTGCAAAAGAATCGAATGAACGCTACAGATATTTACTCGAGCAAGGACAATCAGGATTATCCGTAGCATTTGATCTGCCAACTCAAATTGGTTACGATAGTGATGATCCGATTGCTTTTGGTGAAGTCGGAAAAGTGGGTGTTGCTATTGATACTTTGGCAGATATGGAAATTCTTTTCGATAAAATTCCGCTTGACAAAGTATCAACTTCAATGACTATAAATGCACCCGCTTCAGTTTTACTTGCAATGTATATTGCAGTTGCTGAGAAACAAGGTGTATCACGGGATAAAATCAGCGGAACTATTCAGAATGATATCCTGAAAGAATATATTGCGAGAGGTACCTACATCTATCCGCCAAAACCCTCGATGAGACTGATTACAAATATTTTTGAATATTGTTCGAAGGAAGTTCCGAAATGGAATACAATTTCTATCAGCGGATATCATATCCGTGAAGCTGGATCAACAGCAGCACAAGAAGTTGGTTTTACTTTAGCAGATGGAATTGCTTATGTAGATGCTGCAATAAAAGCTGGTTTAGATGTCGATACTTTTGGTCAGCGTATCTCATTCTTTTTTAATTCACACAATGATCTTTTGGAAGAAGTTGCAAAGTTTCGTGCAGCCAGAAGGTTGTGGGCAAAAATTATGAAAGAAAGATTTAAAGCAAAGAATCCACGATCAATGATGTTAAGATTTCATACTCAGACAGCCGGTTCAACGTTAACTGCCCAGCAAGTGGACAATAACATTGTTCGCGTTACAATACAAACTCTGGCTGCAGTACTTGGTGGAACTCAAAGTCTTCACACAAATTC
The DNA here is from genome assembly GCA_013285405.1 of Ignavibacteriota bacterium. Taxonomy (NCBI): domain Bacteria; kingdom Pseudomonadati; phylum Ignavibacteriota; species Ignavibacteriota bacterium. Next base: position 3,519,879 of record CP053446.1, read on the forward strand.
ACGCGATGAAGCACTCGCTCTCCCAACCGAAGATTCAGTAAGAACTGCGTTGCGAACTCAACAAGTTGTTGCTGAGGAAAGTGGCGTAACAAATACTGTTGATCCGTTAGCGGGTTCATATTTTATAGAAGCGATGACTGACTTAATAGAGAAAGAAGCAAAAGATTATATTGATAAAATTGATTCAATGGGTGGAATGGCTGAAGCTATCGATGCGGGTTTTGTTCAAACAGAAATTCAAAAATCTGCTTACAAGTATGAGATGGAAATTGAAAACCAGGAAAGAATAATTGTAGGAGTTAACAAGTTTCAGATTAAAGAGACTGAACATAAGGATTTATTAAAGATTGATATGAAGGTTCAGGAAGAACAGATAAAGTTCCTGAAAAAAATCCGATCAGAAAGAAATAATGAGTTGGTTATACAAAAACTTGAAGCACTCAAAAAAACTGCGGAAGGAACCGACAATTTAATGCCCTTCATCCTGGATGCTGTTAAAGTTTACGCGAGCATCGGTGAGATTTGCAATACGATGCGTAAAGTATTTGGTGAATACAAGGAACACGTTGTTATTTAATTTATAGTGTATAATTAAGAATGAATAATGAAGGTTTAAAATGAACTTAACACATATTGAACATCTCGGAATTGCTGTAAAGAATCTGGATGAATCCATAAAATTTTACGAAGAAATATTCGGATTGAAATGCTATGCGATTGAGGAAGTAGCCGATCAAAAAGTTAAAACAGCATTTTTTCAAATCGGGCAGACAAAGATCGAACTTCTCGAATCAACTGACCCCGATGGACCAATAGGAAAGTTTATTGAAAAACGAGGTGAAGGAATTCATCATATTGCTTTTGCTGCTAAAGGACTTGAAGAATCAATTATTCAGTTAAAAGCAAAAGGAATAAAGTTAATTGATGAAAAACCACGAAAAGGTGCTGAAGGATTGAGCATTGCATTCATTCATCCGAAATCAACATTTGGAGTACTTACTGAGTTATGCGAAAAACCAATGTGACTATTTACTTTTCTAAAAAATTAAAAAATATTTTAAATCATAGAAAGACGACAAATGGCTATACAAGATAAAATACAGGAACTTATGTCACTTCGCGACAAGGCCAGGCTTGGCGGAGGTGAAAAGAGAATTGATTCACAACATAAAAAAGGTAAGCTAACTGCACGCGAACGGTTAGATCTTCTTCTTGATGAAGGAAGTTTTGAAGAATTTGATATGTTCGTTTCACACAGAAGTATTGATTTTGGATTGGACAAAGAAACTTATCTTTCAGATGGTGTGGTTACCGGTTACGGAACAATTGACGGCAGACTTGTGTACGTTTTTTCGCAGGACTTTACTGTGTTTGGTGGTTCTCTTTCTGAAATGTATGCACAGAAGATCTGTAAAATAATGGATAAAGCATTGAAAGTCGGAGCACCTATCATTGGTATTAATGACAGCGGAGGCGCAAGAATACAGGAAGGCGTAAAAAGTCTCGGTGGGTATGCAGATATATTTCAAAGAAACATTTTAGCTTCCGGTGTTGTTCCTCAGATATCTGCTGTATTCGGTCCTTGTGCAGGTGGTGCGGTTTACTCCCCTGCCCTAACAGATTTTATTTTAATGTCCAAAGAAACAAGTTATATGTTTGTAACAGGTCCCAAAGTTGTGAAAACTGTAACAGGAGAAGTTGTTGATGAAGAACAGCTTGGTGGTGCGTTTGTTCATGGAACAAAATCCGGCGTTACTCATTTCATTGCTGACTCGGAAGAAGAAGGAATTTTGTTGATCAGAAAACTTCTGAGTTATCTGCCGCAGAATAATCTTGAAGATCCACCCATAGTTCCCTGCGATGATCCAATTGACCGACTTGAAGATGAGCTGAATGAACTTGTACCAGAAAATCCAAATAAACCGTACGAGATGAGAGATATCATCCATTCAGTGTCCGACAATAAAGAATTTTTTGAAGTAGGAAGAAACTTCGCACCAAATATCATTACCGGATTTTCAAGGTTCAACGGTATGTCAGTTGGTGTGGTCGCAAATCAACCTAACTATCTGGCTGGAGTTTTAGATATCAATGCTTCAAGAAAAGCAGCCCGGTTTGTCAGATTCTGCGATGCATTCAACATTCCATTGTTAACCTTTGTTGATGTTCCGGGATTTTTACCAGGTACGGCTCAAGAATATGGTGGAATAATAATTCATGGTGCTAAACTATTGTTCGCTTATGGAGAAGCTACAGTGCCTAAAATAACAATCATCATTCGAAAAGCGTACGGAGGTGCGTACGATGTAATGAGTTCAAAACATTTACGCGGTGATATTAATTATGCATGGCCAGGAGCTGAAATTGCGGTTATGGGTGCTAAAGGCGCAATTGAAATACTTTACAGCAAAGAATACAAAGATATTCAGGATCTTGAAGAGCGAATGAAATTTCTTCAGAAAAAAGAAGAGGAGTATAAAAAGAAGTTCACAACACCTTATGTTGCAGCAAAATATGGATATATAGATGATGTGATTGAACCAAGAAATACAAGATTCAGAATCATCAGAGCGCTTCAATCATTAGCAACAAAAAAAGATGCGAATCCTCCTAAAAAACATTCTAATATTCCGTTGTAAGGAGCAAAAAATGTTAAACATCTTTAAGAAAAAACAAAACTCAGAAATCATTGCTACAAATAAAGTAGAAATTGATAAACACGAGAATGATGCACTGGCTGAAATTGCTGCTGCAATCAGTTATGCATTGCATCTTTATCAGCAGGATATTCACGACTATGAAGAAATGATTCTCACAATCCAAAAAGTAGTCAGACCATACTCTCCATGGAGCTCCAAGATCTATGGATTAAGACAAATACCGAGGAGATAAATACAGTAATGAAAAAATTCAAATTAAAAATAAAAAATAAAAATTACGACGTATCAATCATCAATGTTGAAGATAACATTGCTGAAGTTGAAGTGAACGGAGAAGTATATGAGGTAGAACTTGACAAAAAAATATCTCAGACTAAAACACCGAAACTGATGCGCAGCGTAGTATCGCCATCAACAGAAAGCGATTCAAAATTAGTAAAGACAAGCTCACCTGCTTCACCAAAAGGAGCCGGGCTTATTAAATCACCGCTTCCCGGAATTATTCTTAGTATTAATGTTAAAGAAGGTGATGTAGTTAAAATTGGAGATAAGCTCCTGATTCTCGAAGCGATGAAAATGGAAAACAATGTAAATTCAGATAAGGAAGGAAAAATTTCAGCTATTAAAGTTAAACCCAGAGATTCAGTGCTTGAAGGTGATGTTTTAATTGAGATTGGAGGCTAACGATGGATATACATACGATATTATGGATAGTATTTATATGTCTGTTTATTCTTGTTTTCACAATCGATATGTATGTAACAGATCATCGAAAAGGAAAAATAAAAGTCAGAACTGCTCTAACCTGGACGGCAGTATGGATAACCACTGCTTTACTTTTCAGCAGCGCTATTTACTTGTATTATCCTGAAGGCAAAACCAGAGCATTTGAATTCATCACCGGCTACCTGATTGAGTATTCGTTATCGGTTGATAATCTTTTTGTTTTCATTTTGATTTTTACGATGATGGGAATAAAAGAGAAAAATCAACCAAGAATTCTGAAATGGGGTATTATTGGTGCAGTTGTGCTGAGAATTTTATTTATCGTCGCTGGCGTAGAGTTGATTAAAGCTTTCCATTTTATGATCTACCTGCTCGGTGCTGTTCTTGTGTTTACAGCTATAAAAATGTTCGCATCAAAAGAAGAAGAGATACACCCTGACCACAATTTATTTGTAAAAATCGCAAAAAAACTTTTCAAGATTAAAACTGATGTTGGTAGTGATCATTTTTTTATAAAAGAAAACGGACAGCTTTATGCTACTGTAGCTTTTATAACTGTTGTTTTGCTTGAATCTACTGATTTAGTTTTTGCGGTTGATTCAATCCCAGCAGTTCTCGCAATAACACAGGACTCGTTCATCGCAATAACATCAAACCTTTTCGCAATACTTGGTTTGCGTTCATTATTCTTTGCGCTTGCAGGAATTCTGAATTTATTCCGCTATCTGAAATTTGGGATATCTTTCATCCTGCTTTTTATTGGTGTTAAAATGCTTATATCAGGATGGATAGTTATTAGCGTGCAAACTTCTTTAATTGTTATACTTGCAACACTCGTTACATCGATACTTGCATCTGTAATCATTAAAGAAGAAGAAGAAACTGATCATCATGCTTTCCATGAGCACCCTCCAAAAGAAATTAAGGAAGAGATACTCAAGTAGATCTCAATTAACAGTAATTAAAAAATCCCGATCAAAAGGTCGGGATTTTTTTTGCGAATAAGTTTAAGTATCTGATAACTATTAATAATAAATAATTTGCAATCAATTATTCATTATCAATCGGCTATTTATTATTACTTTCATTCTCTGCTTTCTTGGGAAATACTTTATCTATCAATTGAATTATCATGAAGAAAACAAACATAAATACAAATATTCCGCCCATACCTTTAATCATCACTTCGATTGATGTCCAGAAATTACTTAATATTTCAGGTGAAAACATATCCATACTCCTTCCTGCTTAAATAACTAATGATAAAATTAAACCGCCTGCAATAACAGACCCGATTTGACCGCTTACATTTGCACTGACAGCATGCATCAAAAGAAAATTAAATTGGTCCTCTTCCTGACCAAGATTATGAATTACTCTTGCAGACATCGGGAATGCAGAAATACCTGCAGCACCAATCATCGGATTGATTTTCTTCTTCATAAATAGATTCAGAAATTTGGCAAATAAAACACCACCTGCAGTATCAAAAATAAATGCTACAAGTCCTAATCCGATTATGATAAGTGTTGAAGGCTGGAGGAATCTGTCTGCTGTCATTGTTGCTGCAATTGTAATTCCCAGCAATAATGTTACTATCGATGCTAATTCATTTTGAGCTGCAAGCGACAGTTTATTCAAAACACCACATTCTCGAACAAGATTACCAAACATCAAAAACCCAATAAGTGCAACTGAAGTTGGTGCAACTAATCCCGCAACAACTGTAACAATAATCGGGAAGAGAACCAGTGCAACTTTTGACACACTGTGAGCATGACTTTCCATTCTTATTCTTCTTTCATGCTTAGTTGTTAAAAGCTTAATTACCGGTGGTTGAATTATCGGTACCAAAGCCATATAAGAATAAGCCGCAACAGAAATCGGACCTAGCAGATCTTTTGCAAATCTGGTAGCCACATAAATTGATGTTGGTCCATCTGCAGCACCAATGATACCAATTGAAGCTGCTTGCTTTAAACTAAATCCAAACAAAGTTGCTGCTGCCATAGTAAAAAAGATACCAAACTGCGCAGCCGCACCGAACATTAATAGTTTTGGATTTTTAAACAACGGTGAGAAATCTATCATTGCACCGATCGCAATAAAAATCAGCAATGGAAAAATTTCAGTTAAAATTCCAAAATTAAAAAAAGTGGTCAGGGCGCCTTCGACCTCTTCACCGTTTGTAACCTGAGTAATTGCTGCTGAGAAAGGAATATTAACTAATATCGCTCCGAATCCTATCGGTAATAATAAAGTTGGTTCATACTCTTTGGCGATTGCCAGATAAATTAAAATTGATCCGACTGCAATCATAACAAGCTGCTGCCATGTTATTGATGCAAGTCCTACGAAAAGACCTTCCATAAAACTCTCCTGTAATCTAAAATTGGTTGATAAAATACTATCTGATTAAGTAAAGAATTGCTTAAAAGATTTGTGTTTTTGAGATGAATAAAAATAATGAGCACAATCAATACAACATTTATTTTGTTGTACAAAATTAACACTTTTATTCCACTTTTGTTTTATTTAATGAACTGATGTGAAGCATTTCACATCAATTTGATGTAGAAAAGAAGCTGTAATATCAATGAGAAATTATTGGATAGAGCTTAAACTTTTTTACGATAAATTAATGGTGATACCGTTAATTGAAATGCGTAACAAAAGGGAAATGGACAATCCAACCAGGTGAAGCGATGACTCCAGGAATGAAGTATAAGAGCTAAATCATTATATATGTTCTATGATTTTGTTTCCGGTCGGGAATAATAGTAGTAATACTTATAATAAGATCCATATCCCGATTTATAGCTGAAGTTATTCAATACTGTTCCAAGGAATTGAGTGTTCTCGCGTCTGATGAGTTCAACTGAACGTTCCATCATATCTATTTCAGTACTTTCAGATGAAACTACCAGAAGAGTACCATCAACCATACTTGTGAGTATTTCACTGTCAGTAACTGCAATAATCGGTGGTGAGTCAAGTATAATGAGATCAAATTTTTCTCTTAACTGTTTCAGGAAATTTCTCATCTCCTGCGAATCAAGCATCTCGGCAGGATTCGGTGGAATCGTACCAGACGAAATAAAACTAAGATTCTGAATTTTGGATTTCATCAAAACTTCTTCGAGTTTTACGCTGCCAACAAGATAATCAATCAATCCGGGCACTTTTTCTTTTTCAAATAATTTATGCACAGATGGTTTTCTCAGATCACAATCAATCAAAAGCACTTTTTTCTTTGAATGAGCGAAACTTCCTGCAAGGTTTACAGCAATTGTTGTCTTTCCTTCCTGAGGCGCTGAAGAAGTAATTAAAATTGTTTTTAATGATTCTGTGTTTATTCGGGAAAATTGTATTCTGGTTCTCAATGCTCTGAATGCTTCACTAGGAATTGAGTCAGGAAGTTTGTCAACAATAAATTGTACAGTTTGATCTCCTGCAATACTGCTATCAAAATGAGGTATCCATGCCAGTACATTTATGTTTCTGTGTTCAATATCATCCGGAGACTTAACGGTATCATCAAAATAATTTTTCACAAAAACATATCCCACTGCAAGTCCGGCACCGAGCAAAAATCCGATTATTATAATAAGCTTACGGTTTGGTTTAGATGGAAATTGTGCAACTCTCGCTTCATCAATGATAAGTACATTACCTGGCTGAGATTGTTCATTGATTAATGCTTCCTGGTATCTTTGTTCAATCATCAGGTAAAGTTTCTCAAGTGCTTCAGAATTTCTTTTCAATCTTGCAAGCTCAATAGTATTTTTTGGAAGCTTCATGAATCTTGCTTCATAACCTTCAACTATTTTATCAAGTTCTTTTATTGACGTCTGAAGGGATTGATTCTTAACTTCTTCTGCGATTATTTTTTGTGTGAGTTCTTTAACTTCTTCAGGACTGCTGGCAAAAATACCAGCTTTCAATACACCAAGTTCTTTATCAAGTTCTTTTCTCAGCTCATTTATTTTTCTATCGTACTCCAGAATAACAGGTGAATCTTCAGTTAAACCATCCTTTTTTGAAAGTGCGACCTGTTTATTTATTTCAAGCTTAGTAATTTCTTCCTGAATTGCTGTAATATATTTCTGAGAAGTTAAGCTTGTGAGATAATCAGCCATCCTGGGATTCTGTGCCTGAAGTTCTTTTCGCAAATTTTCCAAAACTTTATTTGATGCCATCAGATCAACCTGCGTAGCGCTTTTCTGAGCTTCGAATTGTGCAAGCACGCTTATCAATGTAGAAGCTCTTTCATCCAGAGCAATAAGACCTCCGCTTTCCTGAAAATCTCTTAATGTTTCTTCAGCGGCATTCAATTCATCATACTTTTCTTTACGTTGTTCATCAAGAAAGTTTGTTACAAGCGTCAACTGATCTCTGTTCTGCTCAAGATTCAATTTTTTATATTGCTGTGCATATACGTTTGCGATTAATGCTGCTTCGTAAGGTGAGGGAGAAACTGCGCTGAGTTCAATAATATCTAATCCTCTTTTCTGATCAATTGAAACATCACTTAATGCAATTGCAAGATCATCAACGGATTTAACATTGTTATCCGATTCGTTCTCAGTCAGTTTAGTATCCTTCAACACAAAGTAATGAGATTTATTGAGGTCCCTGTAGAAACTATCAATTAAAGTAACAGCGACCATTCTTCTGGCAGTATAAGAAGTCATGATTTCAATTTCGTTAGCAATGAAACGATCATTCCCCCATTCCTGGAACTCCGGCAGAAGTGGTGAAGTTAAGACGCTTCCACCTTGTGGTCTTGATATTTTTATTGTTGCAGTAGATTTGTAAATATCAATCGCATTAATTGCATAAATAGAAGCAACTATCAGCCCGACAAGCGTAATAAGTACAACCGGAACCCAGTTTGCCCTGATTAATCGTATATAATCTTTAAAAGTATTTGTTTGATGAACGCCGTAATCTTCCTGCTGATCTTCTGCCATATTAATTATTTGCTGTTATGATTAGAGTTGTTAATGAAAGTAGAACGCCCACAATGGAAAGCCCCAACGTCAGATAATTTTCCCAATATAATCTTGGTCGTCCCGGAACTACAAGAACATCGCCGGCTTCCATCCTGTAAATGTTTAAATTCGGATTAAGATCCTCATTCCACCAGAGATCTTCATAATCAAACTTCAGCATCTGTTGTGTGGAATCTTTTAAAACTTTATAAATACGAAGATCATCAAGATAAGAATCATCGGATATTCCTCCTGCATAAGAAATCAAATCCTTCATATCGCTGAATTGAGGAATAACGTATCTGCCGGGATATTTAACATATCCCCACACTGAAACTTTAATATTCAATCCATCCGGATTAGAGTAATCATAATATGCACCTTGATTTTGAACTCTGTAATTCGGGTCTAACCCAAGTTGATAGTCATCCTGTTGAGAAAAGGTACTGTATGAGAAAACAATCAATAAGAAAAAAATGGTAAGGGTAATTCGCATCACAATTATTTTTATTTGTTTTAATAAATTTATAGAATAAATCGACTCAATCAAATTTTAAAGCGGAAAGAAATTTTTTTTTGTCAACTGGATTCATGACTGAAAATTAAATTTGCATTTCAATATATTTGCCCCGCAAAATTAAATCTGCTATTTACCGATTAATTGATTCTAACGGTAAAATTGACCGTGTTTAGATAACTATTATATTGGTAGCTGACTGCTTTTTTCATATTAGATTAGAACGATTAAAATACTTTCTGGTATAATTATCGTTCATTTTCATTAACCCGAATAAAATATAGAATTAAGGATGAGAACATATTACTATCTTATTTTAGCATTTACGGCTGCATTAATATTTTCGTTTACAGCACTTCCCCAGGAGGATGAAGAACCTGTGAATTATTTTCAGATGGAACCGCTGGATGACAGTCTTTTTATTCAGATACAGGAAGCTTTGTTTATTGATCCGCCAGATCCAAAAGCAGAAATAGTTGTTGACGTACGCGATGCTAACAATCAAACTGTATCAATTAAAGGTGCTCTTTATCCATTTCTTGCATTGAGTCCGGAACTGCGTGCAAGAATAATAACATATCCTTTCAAACTGAACCTTGAAGAAACAATAAATTATGGAAGCGTTTATACAAGAGTAATTAATAAATTAAGATTTGAAAAAATACTCATTCCTCCTTCGGTATTTCAGATCTCGCCGTCGCTCGGATATATAAATCCTTATCTGCAATTCCAGGGCGGAGAGAGATTCGGAATTCCAATCAAGAAAGATATCGGTTTGTCAATAGGATTCGGTACGCCATACTCAGGTGCCCTTGAAACCAATTTTACTGAAGCAAATTTTCACATACTCGGATTCAGAGGTGGGCTCTTTACAGCAGTTGATGCATTCGTTGAATTAAAAGGTTCAGAAAATCACAATAATTTATTCGTAACAAACGGCTATCAGTTCAGCTATGTTATCCCATTCGGTAATTTTTTTGAAATTGGATATCTCGGTGTTTCAGATGATTTCACAGAAACTCAGATTCTCAAATACACTCAGCAAACAGTAAACAAGGATAACATAGTTTATAATCCTGATGGAACTATTAAATATCAGCCATACCTATTAACCGGATCGTATCTCAATTGGGAAATGAGATATCCTGTAAAATTTCTTGGTGCAACCCGTGGAAAGTTTTATGTTGCTCAGTTTATAGATGAATGGCATATCGGATATACCGGGCGAGAGCTCTCACTTGCAGGGAGCGTTTTTGATTTGCGATTTGATGCAATGGTCAGCAGCCATGTTCGGCAACCGCAATACGTACTTGACATTCTGGTACAGAAAATATTTGACTACTGGGCATTCAGTACTATATCAATAGGACCGAGCATAATAATGACCCACACAAAAAGCGGAAGTTTTGGATTCACCTCTATATTTGCAAATCTCAGGATTAAGGTAGGATCATCGCTTTAAAAAGCTCTCTTTAATTCGTCTTAAGAATTTAATTCATTATTTTTACAATTGTAAGTTCATGTGATAAAGAACATCGCAGTTTGTGAATATCGAATATTGATCAACGAATTTTGATTTCAAATGATATTTAATTAATGAGGGTGATGTGTTTAGTATCCTAAACGCATTTAAGAAAGATACTAACCTGGTGATTTCTGTATTATTCATTTATGCTTAACCAGTTGCCAAATATTAAAAAATTACTTTTTCTCGGGGTTGCAATAGCTTCAACAAAAGTAATGCTGCTCTTGTTTGCTTATTTTTTTGATGCTAAAACTTATAATCAATTTAACCAGATTTATTATACTGCTTCCCTGATAATTTTGTTCGGTTCTTTCGGATTTAATGTTGTCACCATGAAAGTAGATCTTTATCGAATTTATTTTAATAGTAGATTAATCATTGAAACTTGACAATTTCCTAAAATACTCCGTACCAATTTTTATGGCTTTGACCGTATTAAGAATGTTCAGAGAAATGTACTGGCTGTATTATGCAACGCAGTTAACGTTACTGCTTTTCATTTTAATAATAGTTAAAGAATTATGGCAGAAAAAATTAGTGTTGAATAAGAAAACAATTCAGATGTTCGGTATCGTTATTCTTTTCCCAGTATGGACGGCACTGACAGCTTTTTGGTCACTTAATCCTCTAACCACTTTTTTAAAAGGGGTGAACTTTGTTTTTGTCGTTACAGGATTATTTTCAGCGTTACTGCTATGGGTTAATTATGAAGACGGAAATTTCTTTAAGCTATTTTTACCTGCAAATTTACTAGTTGTTTTAACGTCTATATTTTCATGGTTGACGGGAATTCCAAATGATGCATGGGATATTGGACACGGTTTGAGCTTTGCCGGATTTTTCGGACATCAGAATGTAATGGGTATGGCACTTATGTTTACTCTTCCGGGAGTATTCGGCTTGCTTGAAGACAAGAAAATAAATCTGAATAATGATAATAAATCCACTATAATTTTTGAAGGGGAATCCACTGCGAAAACTAAAATTTCAAATCAAAAGTATTTCTTTTTTCTCATTTTATCATTGAACTTATTTCTTATTGGAATTACTTATACCCGTTCGGTCATACTCTCATTATTTATCGGAGTAATCTTCTATTTGTTTATAGCAAAAGCGATTAAATTGCTTATTGGAATAGGAGGATTATTAACATTAGTGGCAATATTATATTTTACAATTACTCCAGTTAACCAAGCAATCTACAAAGTAGCATCAAAGCATGGCTGGGACATTCTGGCAACTCGCTCAATTCTTTGGGAACCTTCATATGAAGCTGCAAAAATTGGAGGAGTTTTGGGAATCGGGTATGGGATGTCTGCACCAGGAATTTATGTTTATGGGCCGGAAGATTTAATGAAGGGGCAACCAAATTATTATAGAGAAAAGGGAAATAGTGCATTAGCTTATATTGAAGAGACTGGTCTAATAGGACTAATATTAGTTTTTTACTTCTTCAGTTTATGGTTTTATAAATTATTTAAATTTAGAGAAAATATTTCAATTCAAATCTTGCTTAGTTTTACTTTTGCTTTTATTATACAAAGCAATTTTGAAGGATGGGTTGGCGGCGGTTCACCATTATTACAATTATTTATTCCAGTTATTATTTATCCAATGCTAATAATGGTAAATAGATCCATACTCCTTAAATCTTCAGTTAATTAAGAAAAAAATGTGCGGAATATTTGGTGTAATTAATTTTAACGGACAGCATGTAGATAAAGAAAAAGTTTTATCTGCAAGGGATATTCTTGCTCATCGCGGACCAGATGATTCCGGATTATATTTATCATCATACAATCATACATCCATACAATCATGCGTCGCTCTCGCTCACCGCCGTCTCTCAATCATCGATCTCTCCCCTTCTGCTCATCAGCCAATGACAACTGAAGATGGAAGGTTTACGATAGTATTCAATGGAGAAATATTTAACTACGAGGAGTTGCGTGAACCTATAAGCAGTAAGCAGTTAGCTGTAAGCCAGAATCAATTTAGGACAAATAGCGATACAGCGGTAATTCTTAAGTTATATGCGATGGAGGGATCTGATTGTTTGAAAAGGCTTCGCGGAATGTTTGCTTTTGCTATCTGGGATGATAAAGAGAAAAAACTTTTTACTGCAAGGGATCGTTTCGGAATAAAACCTTTTTACTATTTACATAATGATAATGAATTTATTTTTTCTTCTGAGTTAAAAGCAATTAAGAAATACAAGAATGGATTAACTCTTTCGATGGAAGGAATGGATGCATTTTTGAAAACCGGCTCTGTTCCTGCACCGCTAACTATTTATGAAGAAACGACAGCATTGCTTCCGGGAAATTATATAGAAGTTAGGAATCACCCTTCGACTCCGCTCAGGGTGACGGAGAAACAATACTGGTCATTCTTTGATTTACTAACTTCAAATGACAGTCATACTGAGCGAAGTCGAAGTATGGCGCCTGATAATTTTGTTAACCTGACTTCACAAGTTATAAGACGACGAAGCAATCTAAATTACGATGACGAAACAAAAAAAATAATTCGTAATTCACTACTCGATTCTATTAAAGCTCATATGGTTTCTGATGTTGAAGTAGGTGCATTTCTTTCAGGTGGAATTGATTCAACCGCAATTGTTTCTTTGATGAGACAAACTGGGCACGATAAAATAAAGACAATCTCTGTTACATTTCCCGGACATCAACTCGACGAATCAAAATACTCAAATCTTGCAGCGAAGAAATATGAAACAAATCATTTTGAGTACCGATTACAGGAAGATGAACTTATCAATGACTTCGAAAAAATTATAGAAGCAATGGATCAACCAACAATTGACGGCATTAACACTTACTTTGTTTCAAAAGCTGCTGCATCATTCGGACTGAAGGTTGTTCTTTCAGGACTTGGCGGTGATGAACTATTCGGCGGTTATCCGTCGTTCATCAATATTCCCAAATACCAGAGAATTAAATCATTGCCATTCTCCAGATCATTAATGAAAATTGCGGGAACAGTTTTAAAAGGAAAAATTCCGGCAAAAGCAATTGAGTATTTCAAAAATCCAAATTCACCAAATGCAGAATACAGGATGATAAGAGGGCTCTGCACTGACAATGAATTACGAGCTTTGAGGTGGCTTAGCGAAGGTCAAACGTCAAATGGAAAATGGCAGATGGAAAATGCTTTACAACCAATGACTAATGCCCAATTTACCAATGACCCAATGACCAAAGACTACTTCTCCCAAATTGTCATTGCGAGCGAAGCGAAGCAATCTCTCTCACCATTGCAATATATTTCCTATCTCGAGTCTTGCAATTATATGCGTAACCAACTCCTGCGCGATTCCGATGCATTCAGTATGACACACTCACTTGAATTAAGAGTTCCGTTTGTTGATCATTTACTTTATGCAAATGTACTTCCCTATCTTGATAATGGATTCGATAAATCATTTCCAAAAAAAATGTTAGTTGATGCAGTCAGTGATCTTCCAGCCGAAATAGTTCACAGACCAAAACAGGGCTTTACATTTCCATTTGCTGATTGGATCAAGAAAGGAAAAATGAAGGATTCGATTAATGATTCTTTAAACAGCAGTAAAATGAAAAATTATTTTAATCCTCAATCCTTATTAAATTTGAATAATGAATTTCAGAAAAATAAAATACATTGGTCGAGAGTGTGGGCTATGTATGTACTATCCCGTTTTTAAACAATGTAATTAATTTACTCGGAAACAAGAAGTACAGATGTTCAGAAAAATAGTTAATAATTTATTAGTAAAGAGTGGTTACGAAATAATTAATAAGCAAAAACTCCCAACTACCAAAATTTTAGGTCTAAAAAGTTTAAATATCAACACGATAATAGATGTAGGAGCTAATCGTGGTCAATTTTTAGGCGATTATGTAAAACGTTTTCCGGTGGCACAATTCTTCTGCTTTGAACCATTAACTAAAGAAATTAATGAATTAAAAAAAAATTCAAAAAAATTTAAGAACAAAATTGTAATAGTGAATAGTGCATTAGGAAATATGGAGGGAAAGACAAACTTTTATCAGCATAAACACACCGCATCATCAAGTGTATTAAGTACCACGGAAGATTGCGTTGTATTATATCCAGAAACAAGTGATCAGACAAACATAGAAGTTAAAATAACAACGATAGATAAATACTTCGGAAATATTTTAAATGAAAAACATAAAAACATATTACTTAAACTAGATGTTCAAGGTTTTGAACTAGAAGTATTAAAGGGTGCACAAAAAACATTGAATATGATAAGTGCATGTCTGCTTGAAATAAATTTTACCAAGCTGTACAATAATCAGGCAAGTTTCAATGGAATATATGAACTGTTTAACAAAGCTGGCTTCAAGTATGCTGGTGCGATGGAACAAAATTTCAATGATGAGGGTAGACTAGTTTTTAGTGATATTTTATTCATTCGGGAAAATCTATAAAATGATTATGGATAACAATCAAAAAGCAAATCTCATAAAAAAAATAATACTTACATCCAACAGAAATAATACAAATAGATTAAAAGGTTGGATTTATAATTTTCATAAAATTGTATATTATAAATCTTTGGAGTTCCTCAAAAAAACTTCTGAATTCAAAGTAAAAACATTTTGGAACCGTGATATAAATATAATTCTACCCGAGAGTGTTTCAGTAAGTATATGGCGAAACGGCTTTGTGGAGAGTGATGTAACGATTTATCTACTAAACTATTTAAATAAAGGAGACACATTTATTGATATCGGTGCACATTTTGGGTTTTATACATTACTTGCTGCAGATATTGTTGGACCAAAAGGACAAGTATTGGCATTTGAACCAACAATTTCAACATTCAATCAATTATCAAAGAACGTCTCTAATTCCAAGAATGATAATATTAGAATTTATAATTTGGCTGCCTCTAATTCAAATACAGAAATGGAATTCAATGATTTTGGGATAATAAATTCAGCGTTTAATTCATTTTTTGAGAATAGAGGAGATAAATATTTTGAGGGTAAAAAGATAATAGTAAATGCAGTTATAGTTGATGATTTCATCAAGGAAAATTTTAGTAAAAGTAAAATTAGTGCTATTAAAATTGATGCTGAATCTGCTGAGTTTCAAGTATTGAGTGGATTAATAAATGTAATCAATAAAGATCACCCGATAATAATTCTTGAAGTCGGTGACTATTCGATAAGCGGAACTAAAAAATCCAAAGAATTGATAGAACTGGTAGAAAGCTTCGATTATCAGAGCTTTGAACTTGACAAAAAGTCTTTTAATATAATGCCCTATATCAAGAAAAATATTGAAAGGTATAGCAACATATTATTCATTCCGAATTAGTAATTAGTTTATTATTGTTGCCAATCAATCTAAATTGTAAGAGCCTTATTGAAGTCTAAAATTCATATCAACGCAATTTCTTCTTTAATTCAAGCAATCATAACATCAATAATAATTTTTGTCTCCTATAAATATTTAATTGCAAGGCTCGGTATGGAGAAGCTGGGTGTTTGGTCACTTATTGTTGCTTCAGCGTCAATACTTAACATAGGGAATCTTGGTTTATCATCAACTATAGTTAAATACATTGCAAAGTATTTAGTTTATGATGACCATGATAAAATATCTTCTATTATCCAAACTGCTCTGATCACAATCTTAATTGTATCATTATTTTTATTAGGATTAGTCTATATTCTTGCAAATATTTTATTGAAAGCTATTGTTCCGGAAAACCTGATGCCTCTTGCAACGAAACTCTTACCTTATAGTTTAATTAATATTGGAATTATTTTACAAGCTAGTATTGCATTATCAGCATTGGACGGAATACAAAAAATTTATATTAGGAATATATTATTAATCAGTTCATCAATTTTATTTTTATCATTAATTATAATCTTCGTACCTATGTTCGATCTGTTAGGCGTTGTTTATGCCCAGATTGCCCAATCAATATTTACATTGGCATTAAGCTGGTATTTATTAAAAAGAGTTTTTTCTTTTTTACCAATAATACCCTACAGATGGAGCAAAAATACTTTTTTTGAAATAATCGGTTACAGTGCAAATCTACAATTAGTTACGATACTTCAATTGCTTTTTGAACCAGTTACAAAAACCTTATTAACAAAATTCGGAGGCCTGACTGCGGTCGGTTATTATGAAATAGCAAATCGTTTTGTATTGAAGGTAAGAGAATTGATTGTTTCTGTTTTTCAGGTACTTATCCCAGTTTATGCAACTCACGTTGAGAAGAATATTGAAAATATTAAGATGATTTATTCCAAATCATTAAACTATATACTATTCATTGCAATGCCTGTATTTTCAATATTATTAATTATTCTCCCTATAATTTCACTTTTTCTTATAGGTAGATTTGAGCGTTTATTTTATACATTCGGTTTTATTCTGATTATAGCCTGGTTTATTAATATTTTAACAGTCCCAGCTTATCATGCTTACCTTGGGAAAGGTACTCTGCGGTGGAATGTATTAGGGCACTTTATTATCTTGATTTTAAATTTGGCATTTAGTTACACTTTTGGTTTAATGTTTGGCAGTTTAGGTACTATTATAGGATGGGCATTGGCACTTAGTATAGGCAGCTTATTAATTTTTTTCAATTTCAATCTTGAACACAAATTGAGTTTTAATGAAATAATTATTAAAGAAAATAAAAAATTATTTCTTGTAAACAGTTTTGCATTCATATCTATTATTTTAGTAAATATTTTATTCACCCATTTGATTCATGATATATTTGCAAATGCAGTATTTCCTTTAACATTCATTGTGATATCTTTTTATTTTATTTGGAATCATTCGATAAGACGGGAATTATCTCATTCAGTTAAACGGCTGCTTTCCAATGAAGGAATTATTAATTTTTGAGTGTGATTTTTTTATTGTGAGATAAATATTTTTTTATTAATATATAGAGCATTTAATAAATTGTGAGATGTTTGAGTTAGAAAGTTATCCAGAATTTTTCTTTTACTTGTTTGGAATAATCGGTTTTATTTTTTTTGTAAAGAAACCGCAATATAATTTCTGGATGGGAATTTTTTATTTTGCAGCAAGAGAAGGAAACAAAGCGACATTCACACGTACCGAGTTTTTTGGCCCATATCTTAATTTAGATGATTTATTAATTTTAATAATGCTCCTATCATTAATTCATCTTGCATTTAGACATAAAATTAAAATACCATCAATTGTTTACTGGATTGCTTTGTGTGCATTCGTAAGCATTTTGATCATGGCAGCAAAGTATGGTCTTACTTATCCTGTACAGCGAGAACATAAATGGGCTTTGTATTTCCCTATCGCTATATTATTGAGTTATAACTTGGTGCTAAAAGAAAATGATTTTAAAATATTTTTAAATATTTTGTTTATCGGATCCATAGTTGCCAGCATTCAATATATTTTTATTACCCAAGAGAAAGCACAATTATGGGGTACCTTTAACAACGAGGAATCTTTCAGATCGGTTGGATTTATAGGACTTATACCTATTTTCATTATAACAAGTTTTTTTGTGAAGATTAAATGGATTGATTCTTTTACAGCTAGATTCATTTATTTTGCCGGATTAAGCTTAATGATCAGCAACTTAATACTAAGCCAAACCCGTTCATTTTATATTTCTATTGTGTTAGCGATAATAATAATTTTCTTATTGAATAAAGAAATTAAGTTAAAGTCAAGTTTTCTATTGATATCTCTTTTACCATTCCTAGTATATATTGTTTTTGATCAATACTTAGGTTACTTTAATATTATTGATCTCATTTTAGACAGAATGCAATTGTTTTCAGATAATCCAAGCACTGATCTGACTACAATTGGAAGAATAGCTGCACTGCAATATGAGTTTGCTGCTTTTCTAAGCAGTAATATTATTTTCGGGAATGGATTAGGTTTTACTTACTTCCTTCCTGAGGCATCAAATCCCTATATATCATGGGGACATATCGGACACATTGCCTATCTTGCCAGGTTTGGGCTATTAGGGTTTATAATTTATTCAATTTATATTCCCTTTACATCACTTAAATATTTGATTGGAATAAAAACCTATTATTTAAAATTTAGTTATACTAAAATTTTTCTAGTCATCTCAACCGCTTTGATCCTGAATGACTGGATTCAGTTCTGGATGAGTGCTTCATACTTAAATCTTACTGCATTTTTACCAGGTTCTGTAATTGGAATTATATGGGCCCTCAAAGACAAACGTATAATGCTAACAAGAATTTCAACAAAAAAAGTTAAAAATGAATTACTCGAAAATCAGCATAGTTACTCCATCGTATAACCAAGAACAATTCCTGGAAAGGACAATACTTTCGGTCATTAATCAAAATTACCCAAATCTTGAATATATAATCATTGACGGCGGTTCAACAGACGGCAGTGTTGATATTATAAAAAAATATCAAAAGTATTTAGCATATTGGATTAGTGAAAGAGACAGCGGTCAGAGTGAAGCAATCAATAAAGGTTTTCAAAAAGCAACTGGTGAAATTTATGCCTATTTGAATTCTGATGATATTTTAGAATTAAATGTTTTGAAAAGAATTAATGAAATATTTACAACTCAAAAAAAGTTAGATCTAATTTATTCAAATTGTAAGATTATAGATGAAAATGATCATATATTAAGGTTAAGTATAGCATTGCCATTTAATCTGATAGAGCATCTTGCGAATATCTTTGCAATTCCTCAACCGAGTACATTCTGGAAACGTGAAGTATTTGAAAAGGTAGGCGGATTTAATACAGGAAATCATACTTGTATGGATAGCGAATTTTTTGCAGTGGCATACAAACTAGGTTTTAATTTTAAAGCTTGTGACGAAATCTGGTCTAGCTTTAGAATTCACAACAAATCGAAAACGGGTGCAAAAACATCTTATTTTATTAAATCACAATTAGAAGATCAAAATAAATACTTTTTAGAAATTGATGTAAATTTCAAAAATAATTTTTATAATAAAATTCTGTGTTATTATTTAAGGTTGAAGTATATTCCGTTCAAAACATTAAAGTTTCTGAAATTCTTTTTAAATTTTTACTTGTGATGATTTATCAATATTGCTATTAATGAGAATAAAATTAATTTCACCCTCCTTTTATCCCTCAACATATTACGGTGGTCCAATACAATCAACTTATAAATTATCAATTGCGTTAATGAAGAAAAATGTTGATGTACGAGTAATTACTACAAATGCAAACGGCAAAGAAAAATTAGAAGTTAAAACAGGCGTAATCCATAAATTAGAAAACGAACTGCCAGTAAAATATTACCGCTCGCTTGATTCAAGAGGTACTTCCATTTCAATGCTATTAAACCTGTGGAAAGAAATTAAAAACTCAGATTTAGTTTACCTCGTTTCAATATTTTCACCACCGACACCATACACAATTTTTCTTAGCAGATTTTATAAAAAACCTTTGATCATTTCACCTCGTGGACAACTTGGTAGATGGTGTCTTGAGCAGGGAAACAAATTCAAAAAACTCTGGCTTCATACATTCGTACTACCATACATTAAATACTTGCACTGGCATTTGACATCCCCTGCAGAAGAAAAAGATGTTCTCTCAGTTTATCCATCAGCTAAAACATTTGTAATTCCTAACGGCGTAAATGAGGAACTTTTTTCGTTAAGCGACAAACCAAAAGACAAATCGTTTTACAATAAATTCACAGGCTTTGACTGCACGGATAAAAAAATAATTATTTCAATGGGAAGATTGGACAAAGTGAAAGGGTTTAACATACTGATTGAATCAATTGGAATGATTGCAAAGCTTGTCCCGAACCTGCCTGACGGTAAGGCAGGCTTGTTGCGGGATCTGGTGTTATTTATAGCAGGAGAAGATTTTGGCGAGAAAAAAAATCTGGAAATATTAATTGATAAATTAGCATTGAAAGAAAAAGTTTTTTTGATTGGCAGGATTGATGGGTTGGATAAGATAAAATTCTTAAGAAATGCAGATGTGTTTGCATTGGCATCACATCACGAAAATTTCGGGATGGTAATTGCTGAAGCTCTTGCTGCAGGAACTCCAGTTATTGCAAGCAGGAATACTCCCTGGCAAGATGTTGAAAAACAAAATTGCGGAAAATGGATTGAGAATACACCTGAAAAATTTGCTGAAGCAATAACTGAAATAATAAAATCTGATCAAACACAAATGAGAAATAATGGCACCAATTATATCAGAGAATATTTTGATTGGGAAAAAATTGCCTTGGAATTCAAAGAGAAACTAGAGGAAATAGTTGCAGACAATAATACTTTACAGAATTAATTTCTAATGTCTGAATATATTGAATACGGTTATCAATCTGCTGACCCACATCAATCGCACAAATATTTATTCTCTGTCATAAAAAACCTGCTAGCTGATAAAAAGAAAAAAATACTTGATGTTGGTTGTGGTAACGGGAGCCTCGTAATTGAACTGCTTAAATTAGGTTACGACGCTTATGGTATTGATGCTTCAATTGAGGGAATCACTATCGCTAAGAAAAAATATCCTGACAGGTTTTATATTTTAGATTTGAGCAAAACCCATATCCCAAGTGAATTAAGTGATGTTAAGTTTGAAGTAATTATTTCAACAGAAGTCATCGAGCACTTACATTCTCCACGTTCATTAATCTCTTTTTGTAAAGATATTTTCTTAAAAAATAATATTAAAGGCGATTTAATAATTTCTACACCATATCATGGTTATTTTAAAAATCTCGTACTAGCAGTTAGCAACAAAATGGATTCTCATTTTACTGCTTTATGGGAAGGAGGCCATATCAAATTTTGGTCGCGCAAATCGCTAACAAAACTGTTAACTGATAATGGTTTCAAGGTTACTCATTTTGTTGGTTGCGGACGACTGCCATTATTATGGAAATCAATGATTGTAAAAGCTGAATTAAAATAATGGCAGAACTGACGACTATAATATTAACCCACAATGAAAAGCTGCATTTAGAACGATGTTTAAGATCACTAGTAAAAGTATCTGATAAAATTTGCATAGTAGATTCCTATTCAAATGATGAAACATTAAAAATTGCTGACTCTTATGGTGCAGAGGTAAAACAGAACAAATGGATTAATTATGCTAAACAGTTTAACTGGGGATTAGAAAACTTTAATATTGATACTAAGTGGGTAATGAGATTCGATGCGGATGAATTTTTAACCAAAGAATTGGCAAAAGAAATAAAAGAAAAATTGCCTAAGTTTGAAAAAGATATTACGGGTATAGTCCTGAAACGCAGGGTTTATTTTATGAACAGGTGGATAAAACATGGCGGCTACTACCCTACCAATCTTCTGAGAATTTGGCGTAATGGCAAAGGTATTTGTGAAGAAAGATGGATGGATGAACATATAAAAATAACAGAAGGAAAAACTATAACTTTTGATAATGATTTTATTGATGACAATCTAAACAACCTCACTTGGTGGACAACCAAACACAACAACTATGCAACGAGGGAAGCTATTGATCTGCTTAACATTAAGTATAAGTTCTTAAAATCAGAATCAATCAATGCAGAACTATCTCAGCAGCAGGATAAAAGAAAACGGTGGGTCAAAGAAAACTTCTATACCTATATACCTCTATTCCTTAGACCATTTCTCTATTTCATCTACCGTTACATCTTCAGGCTCGGATTTCTTGATGGGAAAGCCGGACTTATCTGGCATTTCCTGCAAGGCTTCTGGTATCGTTTTCTTGTTGATGCAAAGATCTACGATATTGAAAGAAGAGCGAAGAAAGAAAACAAATCTATTCCGGAAGTGATTAGAGAGAATTATGGAATTGAGGTTTAAGCCTTAAGCTGTAAGTTTTGACAACAAGTTCGCGTTGATTAATTTAGAGTTTGAACTAAGTGCTTAAAGCTTATATCTGGATTCGGTTATAATATTTCTACAATTGATGGCAAAACGATTGATGAGTCGGATGATTTTGTTTGTGAATAAAAGTTATCCGGAAATGAAAAAAGAGCAGTATAATATCGAGCGGTAAGCGGTAAGCATTAAGCGGTAAGCGTTGAGATGTTGAGCAAACTTGCCGAAAAGCATGGCAGGTCTGCGTTCTATTATTTCAATAATAATTTATTTTTTTTTAGAAATTCTATTTTAATTTAATCGTATTCTAAGTAAATTTCTTTTAAAAGTTTAACAAACGTCTAATACTATGGATACAATAACAATCAAACGCAGGGAACTGAAAAAATTAATTCGCGAAACTTTTGAGGATGTATTGAGTGACCGGAAAGATTTAATAAGTGAAGCATTGCTTGAAGCGATGGAAGATATCGGGCTTGCTAAAGCAATTGAAAGTGGCAGAACAGGTCAATTTGTAGACACTAAAGAATTCAAGGAAAGACTCACTTCCAGAATAAAACGTATTAAATGAAACTTCTTATTGATAAATCCTTTGTTAAGGATGTTGAAAAGGTAAGCGAAAAGAAAATACTGAACAAATTAAGTTCACTCATCCGGCAATTAGAAAATTCGAAAACACTCACCGAACTTCCAAATGTTAAAAAAATAAAGGGCTACAATTCATTTTACAGAATCAGAATAGGAGATTATCGCTTAGGCTTGGAAGAAATCAAAGGTAATGGTATATGCCTTACCAGATTTTTACATCGAAAAGATATCTATAAATATTTTCCATAAAAAAATAAAAATAGATTTGATAACTAATTAACTATTTCATCTATTCAATTCGGGAGGGTAAAATGGAACTGCGTAAAAGGAATCTTGGCTTTGCACTTGGCTTATTGTGGGGTTTAACAGTTATGCTCGGAACCTGGTGGTTGTTGTATTGGGGATCTCCGGGCGCAATTATTTCCAAACTAAGCGGCTTTTATTTTGGATATACTTACAGTTTTGTTGGAGGTATAGTTGGTTTAATTTGGGGCTTTGTGGACGGATTTATAACCGGTGTGTTGATAGCATGGTTTTATAATTTGGGATTTAAGGTGTTTAAGAGAAAGAGTAGTCAGTAATTAGTAAGTAGTAAACAGTAATAAGTAATCGGTGAAGTCGGTTATTGGTTTTTGGTTGTTAGTTTTGGTTATTTAGTTAATGGTTATGGTTTTTCGTTAGTAGTTTCAACAAACAATTTACTACAACTGGTAACTGTTCAACTATAACTACCGACTAAGAAACTATGAACTGAGGTCGGCATTCTTTCCTCTAAATAATAAACCAGCTTGAACCTTTTACAAAAAAACGTATATTTGTAATAAAATATTTACAGATATGAAAAAAAGGTATCTTTTTGATGATTTATTAAAGTATTTGGATCACAAGAATGCTTTGGTAATTACCGGAATGCGTCAGGTTGGGAAAACAACTATAATGAAGCAGTTATTTGAAAAGGTTTCCGGACCTAAGCTATGGTTTGATTTTGAGAACCCGCTCGACTTATTGCACTTTGAAAATATCAACTACGATGGAATTTATGAAACCTTAAAACAGGAAGCTGGCAGCGATAAAGATCGGTTATATGTTTTTATAGATGAGATTCAAAACTTCCCGGACATAACAAAAATCATTAAATATCTGATTGATAAGTACAATGTAAAATTTATTGTTACCGGTTCTTCAAACTATTATTTAAAAAATCTTTTTCCCGAATCATTGAGCGGCAGAAAATTTATTTTCATTCTTCAGCCCATAAATTTTAATGAATACCTTTTTTTCAATGACAAGATCACCAAAAGAGAACCAAATAAGAATCTGGATCTAAAATCATCCTATTCTCTTTTAGATTTTAAGAAGTATGAAACTGATTATCAAACCTACTTAGAGTACGGGGGTTTCCCTGAAGTCGTAACAACAACGGATAACGCTACAAAAAAATTAATTCTAAAAAATATTTTCGCTTCATTTTTTGAAAAAGATATTAAAGTATTATCAGATGTTAAGGATATACGGGAATTGCGGGATTTAATTTTAATGCTTGTACCGAGGACAGGAAACATTATTGATATCACAAAACTTTCAAATCAACTCGGGATAAACAGAGTTAAAATTTACTATTATCTGGAATTGCTGCAAGGTACTTTCTTTATAAAACTTATTCCAAAATTCTCAAAAAGTATCGATCGCACGGTTGCAGGAGGAAGAAAAGTCTATTTTGCTGATACAGGTTTATTAAATATTATCGGGAAAGTAAATGATGGTCAGTTATTCGAGAACGCTGTTGCAAATCAATTAAACTTTTACGGCGATCTTTTTTATTACAACAAACGAAGCATATCTGAAATAGATTTTATTCTTAACAAAGAAATTGCTTTTGAAGTAAAATTAAAATCTTCTTCAGCTGATTTAAAAAAACTTGAAAAAAATGCATCCGAGATTGGTGTAAAAAAATATTACTTGGTGAGCAAAAACTTTAGTGAAACAGATAAAACTATTTTCCCGATGTACTTATAAAAGCTGAGATTTATTATTTACAATTGATTATTTATTATTGAAGAACAAAAATAAATGCATTTAAATTAGCTCAACCAACCTGCCGGTGAGGCTGGTCTGTATCATTCGTCTCGGCGAAGGCAAAGCCGAAGTGTGATCTGCGAGCTATTGGCTTTTAGTGAATAGAAATTGATAACAATTAAAATTTTTATAATCAGAAAGAAATAGTAGGAGAAAACATATTTTGTACATACTTGGCTTAAACGCTTACCATGGTGATTCATCAGCCTGCTTACTTAAAGATGGTAAAATAATTAATGCGATCGAAGAAGAAAGAATCAGAAGAATTAAACATTGGGCTGGTTTTCCATCTGAATCTATAAAGTTCTGTTTGAAAGATGCCGGCATAACAATTAGTGATGTTGATCATATAACAATCGGTAGAAATCCTTCAGCGCATCTTGGAAAGAAGATTTTAAGTTCATTAAAAAAACTGGCAAACTTTCAATTCATAAAAGACAGAGTTTCAAATATTAAAAAAGTAACTTCACTTAAATCAGAAATAGCTGCAGGTCTTGGTGTAAGTGAGAGTAGTTTTCGCGCAGAGATAAAGCACATCGAACATCACCGCTCACATCTTGCTTCTGCATTCTTTGTCTCCCCTTTTGATGAAGCAGCAATACTTTCTATTGATGGCTTCGGTGATTTCTCATCAACAATGATTGCAATTGGAAGGGGAAATAAAATTGAAGTATTGGATTCAGTTACTTATCCACACTCACTTGGGATTTTTTATACTGCATTCACTCAGTTTCTTGGTTTTCCCTGGTATGGTGATGAATATAAAGTGATGGGACTTTCACCATATGGCGAACCAAAATATGTTGATCAGATGAAAAAAATAGTGAGGCTGCTGGATAATGGATTGTTTGAACTGGATGAGAGTTATTTCATTCATTCAACTGAAGGTGTCGCAATGACGTGGAATAACGGAGCTCCGTTCATTGGAAGAATTTATTCGGATAGGATGATAAAAGAATTCGGTCAGCCCAGAGACAAAGATGAAACATTAACCCAATATCATAAAGATTTGGCTGCATCGGTTCAAAAACATTGTGAAGATGTCATCTTTCATATACTGAATCATCTTCAAAAAAGAACCGGTTTGAAAAATATTTGTATCGCTGGTGGTGTTGCACAAAATTCTGTTGCCAACGGTAAAGTTCTTCAGCTTACTGACTTTGAAAAAATATATATACCTTCTGCCGGATATGATGCAGGAACTGCAATCGGATCTGCTCTCTGGCATTATTATCAGATTTTAGGAATGGAAAGAAAATATTTTGTAAGAGATGCTTACTTTGGAGCGCAATATTCCGATGATGAAATTGAAAGAGAATTAAAAGAAGCAAAAGTAAATTACAAACGATGCAGTTCAGATAGTGAAACTATTGAACAAACAGCTCAAATGCTTGCTGACGGTGCAGTGATCGGTTGGTTCCAGGGAAGAACTGAATTTGGACCACGAGCACTTGGAAATCGTTCTGTTCTGGTTCATCCCGGAAGACCTGATGCAAAAGATCTGATAAATTCTAAAATAAAGAGAAGAGAATCTTTCCGCCCCTTTGCTCCTTCAATTTTACGTGAGTATGTTAACGAATATTTTGAACAGGAAGACGATGTTTATTTTATGGAGAAAGTTTTTCAGATCCGTATTGAAAAAAGAAATGGCCTTCCGGCGGTGACTCATGTTGATGGAAGCGGAAGGTTGCAGACTGTGCATAAAGATGTTTCACCAAAATATTATGCTTTGATTGATAAGTTCAGGGAGAAGACAGGGCTGCCAATTCTGCTTAATACTTCTTTCAACGAAAATGAACCGATAGTTAATCATCCTAAAGAAGCAATTGATTGTTTTCTTCGGACAGAAATGGATGCAATTGTGCTTGAGAATTGTATTGTAACACGAAATCAGAATATTACTAATAAATAGAACCTGAATTTGATTTAAGTTTTCGATTAATACTGATCTGTGTGAATCAGCCTGATCTGCGACATCAGCGTTCTATTGATTAAAAGTTTTAATATGAAAATCTCCATAATTACCGTAGCAAAAAATAACAAAGCTGGACTTCTCGGAGCGATTGAATGTGTACGAAATCAAACTTATAAGAATGTTGAGCATATTATTGTCGATGGAGGATCGACCGATGGAACCGTAGAGATACTGAAACAAGTTCAGGATGACATTCGGTCAGCTCAGTATGACTCACGACTCACTACTAACTACTCACTACTTACCATCAGCGAAACTGATTCAGGAATTTACGATGCAATTAACAAAGGTATTAAGCTAGCAACAGGAGATGTAATTGGATTATTGCATTCTGATGATCTTTATGCGGATGAAAATGTGCTGGAAAGGTATGCTGAGATATTCAAGAGACCCTTCGACTTCGCTCAGGGTGACAATGTTGATGCAGTTTATTCAGATTTGGTTTATGTTAGGAAGAAGCGAGAAGTTAGAAGTAGGAAGTCAGAAGTTGAAAACTCAGAAACCACCAACTACCTACTACCCACTACCTACTCAACAATCAGATACTGGAAAACACATAAATCAGTAATTAGTAATCGGTCATCAGTAAACAGCAGCGATACTGACCACCATTTACTGGTTACCGATCACCTGCTGAAAAAAGGTTGGATGCCTCCCCATCCTACTTTATTCATCAGAAAAGAATTATTTACCAAGTACGGTTTTTATAGAACTGATATGAAGATTGCTGCTGATTATGAAATGATATTAAGACTTCTTTATAAACATAAAATTAATTCGCACTACTTACCAATTACTACTTACTTAATGTCAATCGGCGGTGCAAGCAATAAAAGCTTGAAAAATATTTTACAAAAAAGTAAAGAAGACTACCTTGCAATGAAAATAAATGGAATAAGTATTCCTGTATTCACATTAGCAATTAAAAATTTAAGAAAGCTCCCTCAGTTTCTGGCTCACGATGTATTATAGCAACTAATAATTAAGTGAAAAAGCTTTCATTTTATTTTATTATACCTAACTTTGAACAAAAAATTAATTAAAGTATGAAAGAGACTCTTCAAAAAATAAACGAGCTAGTTAAACTCGGAATAATAGAGAGTTACGCAATTGCCGGAGGAATGGGTCAATTTTATTATATTGAGCCTTCCGTAACTTATGACTTAGATTTAATTATCCACATTTCTGACGAAGAAAAAACTTTAACCCCGCTATCAAAGATATATGAATGGGCTGATAAGAATAATTATAAACCATTAAAAGAACATATTATAATTGAAGGAATTCCCGTTCAATTTATATTAGAATACAATAACCTTGTCACAGCAGCGTTAAATAATCGTAGTAAGATTAAACTTTTTGATGAAGAGACTAATATATTAAAGCCTGAATACTTAATGGCAATCATGCTGCAAACCGGAAGGTCGATTGATAGGGAAAGGTTAACCAAATTTCTAACCGAATTTGATTATGATAAAGATTTATTTTCAGAAATTCTAAATAAATTTAATTTAACTAATGCTTTTAATAGATTCAACAAAATGCATGAATAAGAATTATATCTCACATATAGCAGAATCAAAAGTTGATTATCATCAATCGCAAGCCAAACTTTCATACGAAGAGAAAGTCAAAATCATCATTGAATTACAGAAAATTGATGCTGAAATGCGAAAAAGTAATAAGAAAAGATTCGCAACTGATAAATTCCATATGGTCTGGGATATAAACGTTTAGCTACATTTCTTGTAATATTAATAATCTCCGATATTTAAACTTTTACCTGCAATTGTTCACTAACTATAGAATAATGAATATCATCGGAAGTACCAGCGACAAAAACGCTATGAGTATTTTACAAAAAATAAAGAAGACTACCTTGCAATGAAAATAAATGGAATAAGTATTCCTGTATTCACATTAGCAATTAAAAATTTAAGAAAGCTTCCTCAGTTTCTGGCTCGCGATTAAAATTAGACCTTCAGGAGCTTCATAATCATTTTATAGTTAATTAATTTTTAATCATTATTTTTGGCATGTGAAACTCCCAAATCTTAATCATTATTAATGCAGTACCTGATAATATTTTTTGCTACACTTGTCAGCACAATATTCCTGACTCCGTATATTATTGACTTATTCAACAGGATAAAGATTGTTGATCTGCCTGACGGAAAACGAAAATTGCATTCAGTTCCGATTCCAAGAATGGGTGGACTGCTAATATTTTTGATTTTTCTGACATCTATTTTTGTTTTCTACGGTGATATTAATGCAATTAAATACTATCTGTTTGGAACCATTATAATTTTTGCGCTTGGTGCTTACGATGATTTACTTGGTACAGGCTGGCTGTTAAAATTTATTTATCAGACAATCGCAGCAATATTATTGGTTCTTTATCTACTGCCAAAATTTTCTTCGATTACTTTATTCACGATTGAATTTTCAAATATACCGGGAATAATTTTACTGTTATTCTTTATTGTGGGAACAATTAATGCGTTCAACCTGCTTGATGGGCTTGATGGGCTCGTTGCAGGTATTTCCATGCTGACTTTTATCGTATTGTTTTTTATAAGTCTGAATCTGATGGATATATTTTCTCTTGTGATACTGTCTTCTATCGCTGGATGTGTAATGGGATTTCTAAAATACAATACTTTCCCCGCAAAAATATTTTTAGGAGATTCCGGTTCATTCTTGTTAGGTTTCCTGGTTGTTAGTGCCGTATTAAATGTATCAATTAATAATACCACTGGAATACTTGATCTTACTTTCCCTGTAATATTGCTCGCTGTGCCAATTGCTGATACTGTAAAAGTCTTTTTTATCAGGATTGTGAAAGGCAAACATCCATTTGCTGCAGATAGAACTCATATTCATCATATAGTTCACAGTCAGAACATAACACATGCAACCACAGTATTTATAATCTCGATTTACTCGTTATTATTTGCCGGTTGTGCAATTATCTATTTGTTCTACTCACGAGTTTGGGGAATGGCTTTGTTTGGTGTTATGATTTTTCCTCTCTTCTTCGCAAATAAAATTCTTCAATTTATTATTCAGAGAGAAAAGCTAGTAGTTTTTGGAAGAGCAGTTAACAGGTTTCCGCAATTTTTAATTAATTATTATAAGATGGTAGTGCTGCCTTTAACCGGATTATTACTGCTTCTTTTTTTTCTCTATCTTCTTATTGGTGAGGATGGTCCGATTGCTGAATTCTTATTACCGTCATTTATCATCATCGGAATTTTATTGGTATTCGCTTTTGTAAATTACAGACGAAATAAGATAGTCACGGACAGTATTGTTTTTTTCAACATATTAATTTTCTTTATTATTAACCAGACACATATTGTCTTGTATGAGGATATTTTACACATTCCGGTTATCGGGAATCTGACTTACCATCTGCTCGTCGTAAGTTTTTTACTACCAACTGTTGGGTTTTTTATGGTGTTCAAAGATAGAATAATTCAAAAAGAGTCTTCATTTTTTACTGCATTCGATTTAATAATTATTCTGATAATAATTCTGTTATCAATAACTGCCAATTTAATACCCGTATCAAAATCGTATTTGATCGCAGATGTAATCTTCAGAAGTTTTCTCATTTATGCTTTCTATAAAGTAGTCATATCTATTCAATCTTCATTCCGGTTTTATTTATTTGCCGGATCATTTCTATTCGTAATTTTATCACAGATAATATTCTTAATGCATTAAGATGATGAAGTCAGTTATTCTGTTTTTTTCGATCGCACTATTCTGGATAGAAATACATGCTCAGACAGTTTACCAGCCTGTAAACTCAGATATATACGATCTGCTTGAAAGATTATACATCAAGGGTGTGTTAGACTATCATTCAGAAATAAAACCAATTCCAAGAAAAGAGATAGCATCATATCTTCTAAAGGCAATTTCCAATGAAAAGAATTTGTCAGGTATTGATAAAGAGGAGGTTAAATTTTACAGTGAAGAATATGCTGATGAGATTTCATTGATTACGTCGAATTTAAAATTAAAACTTCCACGAACTGAGTTTTTTACTTCAGGACAAACTGGAAGATTCAGACTCTTTAACTATAGAGATTCATCTTTTAGTTTTAATCTTGATCCAATACTCGGCTTGGAAATAGGTGAACAGTGGGGTTCAGCATATCATCATCGCTGGAACGGATTAGAATTTTTTGGTTATTATTCGGATAACTGGGGTTACTCACTCGACTTCCGCGACAACCTTGAACAGGGAGATTATATAGATGACCGGAAAACAAATGTACCTGAAACAGGAATAAATATTTCTAAAAATGCTGATAACAGTATCCAGTATAGTGTCGTTAACGTACAATTAAATTATGCATGGAGTACTGGCAATTTTTCATTCGGAAAATTTGCTGTGAATTTAGGAAATGGAAGAGCAGGACAAATTATTAATTCTTCCAAAGCACCAACGTTTCCATTAATAAGAATTGACTTCAGACCTGTTGAATGGTTGAATTTCATTTATTTCCATGGCTTTCTTAAATCCGATATTCCTGATTCTTCGACTTATCGCTCAACGAGTGTGGAAGGAAGAGAAAGTATTTCTGATATACCAAAATTTATTGCATCGCATCTGATTTCATTTTATATCGCTGATGATATTTCATTATCCATTGGTGAATCCGTAATATATAGCGAGAATGTTGAGCCAATCTATTTAATCCCTGTTATGTTCTTCAGACTTGCAGATCATTATTTATCGAGCACAGGATCTAACACAGGTGACAATGCACAGTTATTTGCAGATGGATGTTACAGATTCTCATTGATTAACAGTAAAATCTATGGCTCAGTATTTATTGATGAACTTTCAATCGAACGTGTTATGGACGGAGATAATTTATCTTCAATCGGATACACAGTCGGAACGGAGTTTTCAGACTTACTCATCCCGAATTCAGGTTTAGTTTTAGAATATACAAGAATTCAACCATTCGTATATACAAACTCAAATGATGCACAAACTTACCAGAGCCATCAATATCAGTTAGGTCATTGGATCGGGAGTAATTCTGATATGCTTTATTTATCATACAGACAAAATATTTTTCGAGGACTGAGAGTTCAACTTTCCGGCTGGTATTTCAGGAAAGGTCAAACTGAACTTCCTGAAGAACAGTATCAGTCGCCTTATCCTCCAACTTTGTATGGAGCACGAAGAACAGAGAAGAAAATAAATTTGGAAATTACCTGGCAGCCTGTACATAATCTTTATTTAAAAGGACAATACAATCACTCAGAAATTTCAGATGAAGAAACGACTCGTACACAGGAATTTATGCTCGGTACAAATAATAATTTTTGTTTTGCACTATACTATGGATTATAGGATTATGACCGCAAAGGAATTATTTAAGTAAATCAGATAATTCATAAAATACAATAAGTTACCTGATTTTATTTGAGGATTACCATCCTCCTCCCCCGCCGCCACCTCCACCACCTCCAGAGGAACCACTACTCCCGCCACCTGAGGAAGAACCTGGCGGCGTTGAAGATGAAGAAATTGTCGAGCTGAAACTACTTGATAATGATGATGCAAATCCGGCTGCTCCAAGACTGCTCCATGCAACTCCGGAATACCAGCCAGGTTTATATCCCGTCATATCTTTATCAACTGCAGATAAAATGTCTGAAAACTTTTCTGCCCATTTATTTTCAACACCTAATGCCAGTGCATATGGTAAAAATGATTCAAATAGTTGCGGTGATTTTTCTGGTTCTTGAATCGAAGCAATATTATCTCCTTCAGCAGTTCCGAGATACATTTTGAAACCATCAATGTCATCCATTATCTTTCTGCCAAGCAATGTCGGAGCTTTCAGCAAATGATAGAAAAGAATATTAACAAAAACTATTATTGCAATAATCAGAATAATTAATGGTGAACTGACTTGAGTTAGAAAATAGAAGCCAGCAATTTCTCCAATGACAAACGGAATTGAAAAGATTGTCATAAATATTGCACCTCCGATAGCAGTAGCTTTTCCACTTCCTTTATTTACGTCTTTCCAAACTCTAAAAACTCTGAATAGCAAAACTGCAACTCCAAAGCTCCATAATGTTATCCAAATTAGAATAAAGGTTTGTTCTTCTGAACCGCCAATTATTGAAATTATCAGAAGTACGAGCGAGATAATTATCCCAATAAAAAAATATTTGCGGTTTGTAATAAAGTAATTTATTTCATAACTGTTCTTGAGAGACTTTTTCAGAGCTTTTATTGTACTTTGCAATATTGAATGATTCTTCTGCTTTAACTCTAGTATCAGACTTTCACTATTGTTCGAAAATGATAGCTTATCAAGCACAGTTTGTTCATCACTGGAAAGCTGAAATTTACTTCCATTAATCTTAACCAGCCTATAATCTTTTTCAACTTCTTCAATTTTTAAATATCCTTTAACAGCAAGTGAAACTATTGCACTCGTAAAAACTTTGTCATCGTAGCCCATCTCAGAGATAAATCTGACTGCAGCAGGTGATAATTTTTTTGGTGGTTCATATAGAGGGATAATTAATCCCTTTGAAGGATCTTTTCCCACACGATACCAGATAAAGAGATAGTAGAATATGAGTCCGATCAATCCAATAATCGCAATCACTAACTGGATGTTATCTGAGATGAAATAACCCATTCGCTCTGATTGACTTGGCTCAAACACCAAACCTTTTGGCCATTGCACAACAATTGTCAATCCTTCACGAGGATTCAGCATTTCCGAAGTTTTGAAGATAACTCTATCCGCACTCAAAACATCAAAAGAAAAATCTTTTCCCTGATATCCGCTATATCCGGTGTAACCAAATAATTTCAAGTCATTAACGGAAACCGGTGCAGGTAAGTTAATTGTGGCTGTTACTTTCTCAATGAGAAAATCCCAACCGTTACCAGTTACATTCCAATAAAGTTCATCAAATTTCTCAAAATATCCGAGCTGACGATCAGTTCTATATTTTATGTTATAAGTGTACTCACCATGTGGCAAATAATAATCACTTCTACCGCAATATACTCTTATCCCATTATTAAGATTTTCTGTGTGATAATCTTCTGAATTTCCATCTCTTGAAATTTCTAATATCTGAAATTTTATCTCGACATTGTTTCCGTATTGATCTTTGTATTTTGTTGGGAAATCCCGATAAATACCCCGCTGAATTTTATTTCCACCCGCAAAGACTTTTATTTTTTCATTGACAATCATTGAAGCATCTTGATTGATTGTAATATCGCTGTCAAATGATATTATTCGCTCAACATTTTCATACTGAGCAATTGAAGAATTATTGAAAATGAAAATTAAAGAGAGTGAAAGCAGTAAAACCTGCTTTATCATAATTTCACCTGAGGTGTGGATCGTTCTGTGGCAAGCGATATTTCAAAAAAACTTTCTTGATTAAAATTGAATATGCTTGCAATAATATTTGACGGAAATGATTCAACTCTGATATTGTAATTTCTTACGGCACCATTATAATATCTTCTTGCATACTGGATCTGATCCTCAATTTCCGTCAACTGATTCTGAAGATTCAGGAAATTATCGCTTGCTTTAAGATCAGGATAATTTTCAGCTACAATAAAAAGATTTTTGAGCATACCCGATAAATCAGATTCAGCGGGAGCTTTATCATTTAAACTTTCAACTTTAACAGCTTCACTTCTTTTTTTAGTGATATCTTCCAGAAGAGTTTTTTCATGCTTACTATATCCCTGAACAGCAGAAACAAGATTTGGGATCAGATTATGTCTTCTCTTAAGTTGTACATCTATTCCGCTCCAAGCCTCCTTAATCAGGTTTTTATCCCGAATAAAAAAATTATAAATAACAATCCCCCATAATATTAATGCTGCAATTGTAATTAATATGATTGCGGTCAAACTTATTTGTCCTTCAGTATGATTATTAATTCCTCAAAATTTTTTACCACTGGAATTCCAAGCTTCAATAATCGTTCCTCATCCTGATGACCATGCGATATAAGAATACAATCAGAATTTATTTCACGCGAAACTTCGTAATCGTGAATTGTATCACCAATGAGTAAAATTTTCCCGGACTGACCGTTGCTATTAATTTTTGCTTCAAGTTGTTTTGCAATATGAGCCTTTCCATTTGCATAAACATTATCCAAACCAACTACATTTTGAAAATATTTTCCGAGTGCAAATTGTTTTACAATTCGATTAAGACTGTTTTGTTCATAAGCTGAAAGCAGATGTTGATTAATATTTCTATTCTGCAATTCGGAGAGAAGATCGCGTACGCCAGGATACAGGTCACAAACATCTTTTTTGATTTCATATTCATCTATAAATTGTTTCCCCAGTACTTCAAAGGAGTTTCTTTCAAAACTATGACCAGCTATTTTATAATATTCAATAATAGGAAAGGTGAATATTTCTTTATACCTTTCTACTGAAATTTGAGGCAATGATTCCTGTACGAGCAGCATATTCATAATTCCCGCACAGAGCTCGACATCGTTTAACAACGTTCCGTTCCAGTCCCATATAATATGATTATACTTTTTTGATTGGTTCATTTTGTAGAGTTGATCAACCTGCATAACTCATAAACAATTTCCGCAGTAATACCCCAGATAACTTCTTCAGTTGAATTATAAACGAGTATCCGATGTAATCCATTCTTCCATGGTTTTGAATATTTGGATGGCAGCCCAAGTTTCTGAACCGGAAGTAATTCAACCTTTTTTCCATTCTCATCAGTATATGAAGGATGTACTTCAAGCTTCACTTTGTATTCTTCAGGTTTTTGTTTGAGAAAATATTCTACCGGAATAAGAAATACTTTTTCAACTTCATTAATATCAATAGCAAGTTCATCAAGACCTTTAATTGTCAGTATTCCGACAAATGCATCCACTGTAACGCCCATTGGAGCTACAAGTGTTCCGAACTTACCAATAATCTTTATCTTCTCAATAGATAATCCGAGTTCTTCAGAAGTTTCGCGGATTGCAGTGTGACGAAGTCCTTGATCCTTTTTATTATCAAATTCGCCTCCAGGAAAACTAACTTCTCCACCTTGACGAATATGGTTCGATCTTTTTTCAAACAGGAAGTGGAATTTATCTTCAATTATAATTAATGGAACAAGTACTGCTGAATTGAAATACTTATCTTTACCAAGTATTTCAGATGAATTGGTTAGTGCTAAAGTAATATTTTCGAGTGTAAGAGAGTTCACAGATAAACAAAAAGAAAAATTGATTTTACAATGTCAATCTAAATTTTTCTTTTTAAATACTGAAATAAATTTAAGACAGAGAACAAAATTTTTTACTTGGAAAGAAAGGAAGACTTACTAACAAAAATAGAAGCTGATAGTGAATTGCCATCAAACCAGGCTTCCGGATTTTGAGAAGAATGGATCAGGAACGAAGCAGCATCTTTATATCCTTTGATCTCAATGAATTGTAAGTCCTTAGTTGTAATATTCAGGGAAAATGTCGGAGAAGCTGTCGGATCAATTTTGATATCATCAACGAAATTACTGTTTGATAGATTAGCCAATCGTGTTAAATAATTGGCAGTCTTTGTCGAATCAACAGCCTGTCCGTTCAATAACCAACTATCACCATTGTTTACAAGATTGAATGAACTATCTGCAGGATAAATAAACTGTAATTGTCGCCAGTTTTTAGAATCAGATTTAATGACAGTACCGTCACGAAAAATATTTGCACCCTGATTAAACATCATATCGAGGAATCCATCTACTTCATAAACATCAATATCATTATATAATCTTACAAAAGTATTCATAGTTCTTGGTTGTTGAAATGAAAATCTTCCTATGACAAGATCGAGAGTCAAATTCGATCCTTCAAATACTTTAACACGCGAACCTGTGCTGTCAACCTGAAGTTCTTTCCACTTACTCTCATCTCGTGCAGCAAGTCGTTTAGGTTGTATTGCCAAAAATTGTGTGAATAAATTGCTGATTCTGTCATTCAACACTTTTGCACTGTTCCCTGAGGGAAGAGTAACATGCCAGCCAGCATTATCTTTATAAAGTTTTACTTCTTTATGATCCTGTGATTTAGGATAAATTAATATTTCAGTAACTTTTGAAGTATCAATATCTACAAGAACTTCCCTAAATGTTCTTTCATTTTTTCCTCCATCAAATAAAAAGAGGAGGAAACCTGCAAGAAGAAGAATACCGAAAATTATTCCCAGTAGTTTGTTATTTACTTTCCGAAACATACTCTGTATTCATTAATTCGTTACGTTTTTTTCTTTTAATTTGAAAGCGGATAACACCGTAAACTATTATCAGTACTATCGGTAAAAGAAAATTAAGATATTTTAGGAGTGTTTTTGTACCATCTTCCAGAGATGGATCAAGAGGGCGGGAAGTAACACCTTTCGTCCTTAATTCAATTAAACCTGTATCATCTGATAACCAGTCAATGGCGTTCGACATCAGACTAATATTATCTTCACTGAGTTGTTGAGCATTCTGTCCTTCTCCGTTTACAACAAAATCACCATCGCTGAACACTACCATTTTAAATCCGGAAGTTGATGGTACTTTTCCTTCGGCAATTACAGCAACAGGAAGAGAAGATAATGTAAAATCGTTAAGTGTCCATTGTTTCATGACATCAAAATAAAGCGGAGGAGTTTGAATACCCGATTTTTCAGAAGTAACTGCAAGCGGAAACATTACTACTGAAGTGTCAGTGGGTGTCAACCTGATGGGGCTTGCAAAAATTAATACTACTGACTCAATTCCTTCGGTAATCGGATGCTTCGTAAAATTTGTAATGTTCGGTAGATAAGGAAACTGAACCGGTGTGTTCATCATAAATGGACCTTGCTGCTGCCTGACCATTATATTACTACAGCTTGCATCGATCACAAAATTATCTTCTACTTCAATTCCTTTTTGCTTTAGCCAGGTTTCAAATCCAGTATAAATTTTATTGCCGCTTCCATTGCTTAAATCACCGGAAACAGTATTAATAGCCGCAAGTAATCTGCCACCTCTATTAAGGAATTCATCAAGATATTTAAAATGAAGCGATGGGATTGTATCAGTCGGAGCGATGACAACAAGAGTTTTATATTGCGGTGGAACACCAGTCGAATCAGTGAATGTAAGCGGTTCAGTAGAGTAAAGAATTGAAAGCTGATTCTGGAGCTGCGTCATTGAAGTGAGGCTTGCTTCACCATGACCCTGTAAAAATGCAATTGCTGGTTTATCTTTAACTGAAAGTTTTTTAATATTAGTTGAAAGAGCATATTCCATCGCTGCACCGGGCTGAATAAACGGAATTACTTCCTTCCTATCCCCCATCTGAACCAGCGCACCAAGATAAGCTCTTTGCTGTTTCATTTGATCTCTCTCACGCACATTTATCATTATTGGCTGAATACCATTTTGCTGAGCCTTCATCTCGCTTTCCTGGTTCTCACTCGGATTTATAAATTCATAAACGATTAAACCATTAGAATTACTTGAGTATTCAACAAGCATATCGCGAAAGTCCTGTCTGACCTGTTCAATATTCGGTGGGAGATCTTCAGAAAAATATGCACTGATTGTTACCGGCTCATTAAGCTGGTTAAGAATATCTTTCGTCGCCTGGCTTAAAGTATAACGTTGATCGGCAGTATAATCAAGCCTAAAGAAATATTTTGATACAATCAGGTTGACTAAAATAATAATGCCTATTACTAAAAGAATTGTTGTCTGAACTTTTTTTCGTGTTAGCATATTGCCTCCTTACTCCACAATATTTCTTTTTGATAAGGAAGTCTCTGCAAGAATTAATCCGAGTAAAGTAATTGACAGAAAATAAATCACATCACGTAAATCAATAACTCCTCTTGAGATAGAATCAAAGTGAGTTGACATACTGAGAAAACTGAGCAACTGACCAATTGTTCCTGTAAACGAATTTGATAAGACATCAAAAATTATCAGGAAGAAAACTCCGATAAAAAGTGCAAGCAGAAATGAGACTATCTGATTATTCGTTATACTGCTTGCAAACAATCCAATAGCAATATACGCCATACTCATCAGGATCATTCCAAAATAACCGCACCAAACTGCACCGTGATCAATCGGACCAATAGCCCAAACTGTTATGTAATATGGAAGTGTTAAAGCAAGAGCGATAGAGATTAGTAGTAAGCAAGATAAAAATTTTCCAAGTATAACCTGCCAGTCTGAAACAGCTTTTGTCAGGAGTAATTCTATTGTACCGATTCTCTTTTCTTCGGCAAGCATTCTCATTGTTAACGCCGGAATGAAAAAGAATAAAGTAAAATAAGCTATCGAGAAGAATGGTTGCAGAGTAGCCTGACCGATTAGAAAAATATCGGATCCAAACAGCCAGGTGAAAAATCCGCCAATACCAAGAAAAACAACAATGAAAATGTAAGATACGAGTGAATCAAAAAATGAATTCAACTCTCTTTTTGAAATTATCCAGATTGAGTGCATAGTTAGTTGGTAGTTAATTCTCTGAAAATGTCTTCTAGTTTTGTTTCGATTGGTGTCATTTCATTCAACACCCAGTTTTTTTGAATGCAAAGTTTGAATATCTCTTTTCTTGAACTTTGATTTTCTTTACTTGTAACGAGGAAATAATCTTTGGAATCTTTTACGAAATCTACAATGGCAACAGTATCTAATCCTTTCAATGCATTCATAACCATATCTTTGTTATCAAAATCAACTATCTGAACCCTTACCATTTCTTCACCTCTTGCTCTTTTACGAAGCATATCAGAAGTACCGTCAGCAACAATTTTACCTTTGTTGATAATCAAAATTCTATCACAGGTAGCTTCCACTTCAGGAAGAATATGTGTACTAAGTATCACTGTTTTTTGCTTACCGATTTCCTTAATCAGTTTTCTTATTTCTACAATCTGATTGGGGTCAAGACCAGTAGTTGGTTCATCAAGAATTAAAATTTCGGGATCGTGAATCAACGCCTGCGCAAGTCCAACTCTCTGCCTGAAACCTTTGGAGAGTTCACCAATCTTTTTGTGTTTTTCGATATTTAGTCCACACACAAAAACCATTTCAGTAATTTTATCTTGAATCTTATCCTTCTGAACACCCTGAAGCTCTGCAACAAATTTAAGATAATCCAAAACCGGCATATCATAGTAAAGTGGATTATTCTCGGGGAGATAGCCGATTTTTTTCTTTATTTCGTCCTGATGTTCAAGAATAGATAGGTCATTTATTTTTGCGTCACCATCTGATGGTGCCATATAACAAGTCAGAATCTTCATAGTGGTAGTTTTTCCGGCACCGTTGGGTCCTAAAAAACCAAGTATCTCACCTGTTTTCACTTCGAAAGAAATATTATCAACAGCTCTTTGTGAACCGAATTTTTTTGTAAGATTATTTACGACAATACTCATATTAAATTATTTTTTTTGAACGACGCCAAATTAATTACTCCTTAAAACAAATTCAATGCATCTTTGACGATTTACTATCAAAAAAGTTTCCACAGAAAAAATATTTTGTAATGTTAATTGATACTGTTTATCTTAACCGCCAAAATGTGTGAGAACACTAAAATTCAAGAATAAATTGGAGAATGTATGAGCCTAAAATCTTCAGCGGGAATATTTTTACTTGCATTATTATTCGTCACCGAAGCATTCTCGCTTCCACGATTTGCAGTCAGACTTGGGGATAAATGTATTGACTGTCATTATAACCCAACTGGTGGAATGATGCGAAATGAAGATGGATGGAACTTTGGTAAAAATATTATGAGTGCAATAACTCCAAGAGATCAGGATTTTGCAACTACTCCAAAAATTGCAGATAATATCAGTTTTGGTCTTGATTACAGAACACAATTCCTCTACTCAGAACAAAAGGACCGAACAGATTTCCAGCAGATGACCGGCTCAATTTATACAAATGTAGGTCTTGCAAAAAATATTAATTTGTTGGGAAGATATGATTTCATTAATGAAGTATGGGAAGCATACGGAGTTGCGCAAATACTTCCAAACAATAGTTATATTAAAGTTGGTTCATTCATTCCAAACTATGGAATCAGGATTGATGATCACACTGCTTACACCAGAGGTGGTGATATGTTCTTGCTGTCCACAAATGGCAATCAGGGATTGATATACACACCGTATTATACTGAAGCTGGAGTTGAAGCAGGACTTTATATTAGTAACTGGGGATTATTTACAGCAAGTGCTGGTTCAAATCTTGCCAACAATTTTACGCTTTCAAAAGATCCAACATATACAACGCGAATCGAACTTTTTCCAAAAATAGGTAGAGCAGGTTTAATGTTTGGTGGTTCATACGCTGCTGCAAAAATTCCTCATTCAGCAGATTTTTATGGTGGCTTTGTTGGTTTCGGGCTTGACAGGTTTTCGCTGCTCAGCGAATTTGATCTTGGAAATAATGTTATTACAAACGGAACTAAATCCAACTTTGCTATGGCTGAAGCAGCATATGTTATTACAATGGGAATTGAAGCTGTAGTTCGATATGACCGTATTGACCCGAATATTGATGTTGGCAAGAATGAAATACAGCGCGTTATAGTTGGCTTCGAATGGTTCCCGTATGCATTTATTGAAATCAGACCACAATACAGGTTCATCATTGAAGAACCGAGTCAAAAAAATAATTCTGCTGTTATTCAATTTCATTTTTGGTACTAAAAGTAAACAAAACTAAAACCTGATTTTATTATGAGGTAGGTTTTTAAATAATACGTCAGTAGAATTATCAG
This sequence comes from Ignavibacteriota bacterium, assembly GCA_013285405.1. Lineage (NCBI taxonomy): Bacteria > Pseudomonadati > Ignavibacteriota > Ignavibacteriota bacterium. The sequence goes on from CP053446.1 coordinate 3,561,672, forward strand.
ACGGAATAATATTTAAGCGGTGTGTATTCGCTTCGCCAGATTTCAAAATAATTTTGCATTCTGCCGACAAAATATTTTGAATCTTCTGAATATATCTTTCTGCCAATGGAACGTGCTTCTCTGAGTAAATCAATTATTCTTCGATCAATAAAATTAATAAGTTCACGTGTGCTGATCATCTTTGAATTTATTTTGGTTTGAGAGAATTCTTTGTTTTAACAGGAACAGATCATTTGCATCACCGAGAGTATCAGATAATTTCCCAAGCAGCAAAACCAACGGACTCATTATTTCAGTCCAGATGTTGTTCAATATTCTCATAGCATACAAGAGATCCTTGGCTCTTTTTCGCCATTCGTGTACGTTCTCTTTAATCGATTCGCTGAATACAGCGTACATATAATTCTTTCCCTGCTCATAAATTTTTTGGAGATTCTTTTTAAGCAGTGTAAAATCATCCCCACTCAAAGGCCAGTCAAAAACTCTGCTTCTCGCAAGGATCAGATCAGTTGACAGAGAATTAAGAAGAGCACTTTTCTTACTCTTTGCCATCCGGATAGTTTTGTGTTTTTCCACCAGAAATTCCCGGAACACTGAAAAATCAAAGTTTGACATTTCAATTTCCGAATTTTTTAAAAGCTTATCGAAAGTCTCAATTAAAACTGTACTATCCCTTAAATCGGATAATGTTCTGCCAGCATCCCGATAAAATAAATTTTCTGCAAAGAAATTTTTTCCTCCTAACTCAGATTTAATAAGCCTTAAAACAGTACGTAACTTTTTAAAATTTTTTCTGGTATCATGAACATCATCATTGAATGAGCCGTTCCCCTTGGCAAGATTAAATACCGACCTGTCAATCAGTTCAAGCACTATTCTTTTCAAACCAAAGCTGAGGGTTTCATTATTTTCAAGTAGATAACTCATTTCAATCGTTAATTTATTTAATCGTGATATACAATAATTTAAGAAATTATGGGTAACAAAATATAAGGTAGTTACGATAGAAATTTTATCTTTTTTCGATGAAAAAATGGACTTTTGGTAATTTAATTCAGAAATATATTTTTATTCCGTGAAAGAAATTTTCGTTTAATTGGGCTGAGAAAAAGCATTTTTCACGAAATATTGTTAACTTGGTTTCGTAGATTTTTCCTCTGTTTAGCAGGGATTCATCAGGGCAGAATATTTCATCGTATTTAATTGATTGATTCAAATTTATCACAAAAACGTTCCGGGAGAAAGATGAACAAAGTGAGGGTTATTCTTTTTCTGTTTGTTATTATCATTACTTCTAATCTATCCTATTCTCAACTAAAAGACTGGGGTTCTAAAATCGGAATACGCGCAAATCTACTCTTTCCTGAGAACGATTTTGCTAATCTTGGTTTTTCCAATAATGATGATTTTTCATTTGATTGGTACGAATTTTCATTTCTTAATCAAGCATTTTTCGGATTGGCTGCTACTAAATCTTTAGAAGTACATCTTACGTTTGGTTATGGTACTTACTCTGGTAAAGCATATTTTGATAGTCCGGAGAATAGTTATGGAAAATATAAAACTACGATCATACCTGTAAACTTAACTTTTAGAATAACACCCTGGGATATTCAAACATGGAATCCATATTTTTATGTCGGTGCTGGAATGATGAGTTATGATTTAACAACAATACCCACAAATTTACCTGGTGTGAACAATGTAAAGGCTGCAGGATGGACAGGTTTTTTACCTGTCGGAACAGGTGCGGAATTTCCTTTGTCTGATAATTTTATTTTTGATCTTTCACTTGGTGGAGCTTTTTCTACAGGTTTTGATCTTGAAGGTTACAGAAATGAAAATGATAAAACCTGGGAATCCTATATTAATATCGGTTTAGGTTTAACAATGGTTAATGAAAGCTGCAGTTCCGACAGAGATAAGGATAAACTTTCCAGGTGCGAAGAAGAAAAATTAGGAAGCGACCCAAAAAATCCGGATTCTGATAGTGACGGTTTAAATGATGGTGATGAAGTTTTAAATTGGCGTACTGATCCAACAAATCCGGATAGTGATGGCGACGGGTTAAACGATTTCAAAGAAGTGATAGAACTAAATACCAATGCAATAAATCCTGATACTGATGAAGACGGATTGTCAGATGGAGAGGAAGTTTTAAAATATGGGACTAATCCATTAAAACCTGATTCAGATAATGATGATCTGTCAGATAGTTTAGAAATTATAAAATATAAAACCAATCCTCTTCGTTCTGATACAGATGGTGATGGACTATCAGATGGGGCTGAAGTAAATATTTATCTCACTGATCCGACAAATTTAGACAGCGATCTCGATGGATTATCAGATGGTGAAGAAATAATAAAATTTGGTACAAATCCTCTTGACAGAGACACAGACAATGGCTCAGTTGATGACTTTACGGAAATACATCGCGAAACAAACCCACTGGATCCTGATGATGATATTATACAAATGAACGTTCCAATCGTGCTCGATGGAATAACATTCGCAACAGGTAAAGCAGAAATCGAACCGCAGTCTGAATTTGTTTTAAGAAGTGCCTTGGAAACATTAATGAAAAATCCGGATATCATTATTGAAATAAGTGGTCATACGGATAATGTCGGAAGTGAAAATAATAACAGAACTCTATCACAAAAGCGCGCTGATGCTGTTCGATTCTGGCTTATTCGTAATGGAATTGCACCAGACAGAATATTAGCAAAAGGATATGGCGAAGATTTTCCAAGAGTTCCGAATGATACTGATGAAAATCGACGAATCAATAGAAGAATAGAGTTTAAAAGGATCAGATAGTAACCGTTATACAGCTTTTGATCAAAATTTAAAATATTGTTTCTGCCAGAAAGTTGTACGAGATTAAAATATCATTTCATCAAAATTTAATTCCATTTCGGGGCAGAGTTAAATTTTATTTTTTCTTTCCTTCAATATTAATTTTTATTTCATCTTTAGTTGATTGAATAAGTAACGGGAAACCATCAAATGTGCTTGCTTCAGCTTTAACTATTTTCATTGAAGATTTTTTAATGCTTTTTGTGTCCGGCAAATTAATTGTTTTGTAATTCACTTTAACCAGATCGAAATAATCCCCAGGCTGTAAACCACTATTCTGATTAGAATTATACAACAGCACAAATACTTCTTCTGCATTGCTGTTTTTACTGCTATCCTTTATCACATTAAAATCTAAAAGCCAACCTGGATCCTTTAAGTCACTTCCCTTTTCAATATCTTTGAAAATTAATGCATCATAATCATCCGACGCTTTGTTTATCAAGATTCTAAATTGTATAGCCTGAGCTTTACCAGTCAGATTAAATAATTGTATGATTTCAGAGTATGTGCCATTTGCACTTCTATTGACAGATTCTGATTCGAATTTTAAACCACCATTCGTTTGATGATTCTTTAAACTGGATTTCATTCCATCCTGAGCCATTCCTCCGGAAAAGAATAACAATATTAATCCGCTAATAATTAAAGTTATTTTATTCATAAGTAAAGTAAGTTTAGTTAATAGAAACATTTAGTTATTTAATTAGTACCATCTTTTTTACTGCGATGAATTTATCAGTTCTCAATTCGTAAATATATATTCCGGTTGCTATCCCGCTTTGCGGGACATTCCAGTTGTATTGATATTTTCCGGCTTGCAATGATGTGTTTACTAGTTCTGTTACCTTTTCTCCCAATGCATTGTAGATACTTAGTTTTACATTTGCCATCTCCGGCAACGAGAACTCGATCATCGTGCTTGGGTTGAATGGATTTGGATAGTTCTGTTCAAGTGAATATACTGTCGGTAACAGTTCTCCCGATACCATCAGCTTCTCTACCGTTGATTCACTGATTTCTATTGATTCTCCATCCTTCAGATTTTCATTCAGCTTCTTGCCGCTCTCATCCATCAACCTGATATCCATTCCTTCTACTCTTACTGTCAATGGATATACTACTCCGCTCATCTCAATCGTTTTCACTGAGTTGCTCAGGTCTTCAGCTATTCTTCCGCTCGAATATCTGATGTCAAACATTCCATTCATCGGTGCTGGTGGTAATTCATACTGACTTAAGTCAACCTGTCCATTTACTGCATACAGTGTATAGCTTACTCCTGCTGCATCCGTCAGTACTATTCTTCCCCAATCTTCTGGGAACGGATCAATTTCTTTAATTGCCTTCGTTGCTTCTTCAGGAAGAATTATATATCCTGCACTTGTCAGTTTTATCCAGTATCCAAAACCTGGTTCCAATGTAGTTGCAAAATGGTAACCACCGGAATATTTGAAAATCGTTCCGGTTTGCAATCCAGGTGGGTTTGTTGTAATTGATGATGTTGCAACAATTAATTCATATCCACCAAAAAGATTCCATCCCTGACTTGCCGGAATGGGATAATGTCTTGTTACCTGAATACCATTCGAAGGCCATTCATCTCCTGTATTGTAGGTTCTGGTACCAGCTTGTTTAAGAAAGTAACCGGTACCCGGAAGTAAGTTCACAACAGTCTGATATCCGGCAACATATTTATAAACATAAGCTGAGTTGTCTCTGAAAGCCCACCATGTATCTATATTCTGATTCAGAGGATGTTTACCCGGAATTGAGACCATATTCCATCCGTTAGCTAAAGTGACAGAGAGTTGAAAAGTTGGAACCGGTTTTACATGAATTTGTCCGTCAATAGTTCCTCTGATTAAATTTTGTGAATTAGAATCAGATAATATTGCATTACTCAAATGAAGAGGAAAAATTCCTGTATCATTTCCGGCTACAAAATTCATTGTGACCACAGTGCCTGTATCTCCATAAAACGGCAGTAAGTTTTGTGTAAATGTAAACAACCGAAGTTTATTTGGTGCAAGAAGAGCTTCAAAAACAAGATGATCCTGCTTGCGGTTTGTCAGGACGGCGCTGTTCGGAACAAAAGTCAAACTGTCTGGGAAATCCAAATCCAATTGAAAATTAATGAATGGCTCATAGTTGTTCACATTAATTTTTAAGGTTACAGTATCACCAACAAACGCTTCAGCATTTTGAACGATCATATAATTAGGTGCAAACGAAGATGCAGAAACATTAATAAAAAATGGATCCTCATCCGGATCATTGCTTCTTACAGTAAAAACAGATGTGTGTTGTCCTTTGTGGATATTATGAAATTTTAGTTTGAATAACCTATTATCACCCGGTAAAAGAATTTGTGGAATCAAAGTTTCATTCCAAAAAAATATTTCTGATGAAGAAAATTCTGTAATGAATAATGTATCATTTCCTGTGTTACTCAATTGATAATCATAAGATAGAGTATCCAAAACAGATACTTCACCAAAGTCGATTGTCGTAAGACCGGAAATATCAGGAGAAATTATTTTCACAAATCCGGGATATACTCCGGTAAGTATATTCACTCCACTAGAATTAGAAACAACTACATTACTAAGTCCAACATTATAAGTTGCGCTGGTTCCATTCAGATTAAACAATATCCTAACAATCTCACCATCATTTCCTGAGAATGGTTGATTTGTAGGAGAGTAAGCAAATATTCTAAGAGTCCGCGGATTAATCTGATTTGCAATAATTATATGATTCGTTTTTCGAAACAACCATACTGAATCCTCCACAAATGATAGAACAGACGGAAGAATAATATCAAACTGGAATCCAACAAATTGATCGGTATTATTTATTGAATAGGAAATTGAAATAGGATAACCGGATCTACCGGAATCCGAAACCATGTGTAGTTCGTTAATTGCTAACCCGGATGGTGAAGAGATATTCTGTAAATCAATTTTATTGTTATTACTTTTCAAATCTTCTGAAGATTGTGAATTCTGTGTGTATGAAGTTTCATTCATCACAAACAAAGCCAATGACATGAATAGAACTACCCGGAATGAATTGCTCATAATGTAATTCCCAAAAAATTGAAATATGAGTTTTTGTTTAAATCCCTGAACAAACCTAATTAAATTATAAGTAAAGCTCAATAAGCTGAATCAATGATTTCTTATTAATTGCATCGACGAAATAATTTTAGATTATTATATCAATAAAAAATCCCACTCATAAATGATAAGTGGGATTTGAAGAAAACCTTTTCCAGTTCTTATTTTACAAGTACCATCTTTTTAACTGAAACAAATTTATCAGTTCTTAATTCATAAATATACATTCCCGTTGCAAAATCTTTTGCATTCCAATAGTAACTATGATAACCGGCTTGTAATGATGTATTAACCAACTCTGCTACTTTTTCACCTAATGCATTATAAATTGAAAGTTTTGCATTTGATACATCTTCAGGTAATGTAAACTCAATTACAGTTCCCGGGTTAAATGGATTCGGGTAATTCTGGAAAAGCGCATAATTCTCTGGCAAGTCAACCTGATTAGAGTAAATTATTTCTACCTGTATCTTTTCTAATTTTTCTCTGTTAACATCAACAACTACAATTTTTTCAATTGTGACATTTTCAGGTTTATCAAGAGTGAATGGCATTTCAGCCAGAAAGTGTTCACCTTGTTCGATATATTTTTCGCCCAGAGGATCATAAAGCAACGTTCGCAATATTTTATTTTCTTCAACATAGAAAAAGAAACCTCTGCCTAAATCAGTATTAATTATCATACTTCCGGGATTGCTTTCAACATTTGATAATTCCAATTGTACACCTCTGATGCCAATTGTTGAATTGATAGAAGATTCAATTCCTTTTTTACTGATATGCAAAGTTATTTTAGCGTCTTCATCGCCATTGTACTTTGAATAATTAGCTTTCGCAACCGGTCCTATCGGAGTTCCATCAGGATAATGACCTGTCAGAATAATATTCTGAATCAAAGATAGTTCCTGAACATTAACGATTCCATCAGGTTCGGGTACTGCATGACCGGGCAGCCAGGGTGCAATATCAGCTCTGAAAAATTCAGTTGCATTGAGTGAATCAACGTTCACAATATGATCAACAACCATTATCAGATCCAATACATCCAGATAACCATCACTGTTAACATCGCCTCTCCATGAGACTCGGTTCCTTGCTATTACATTTAATAAATCTCTGGATGGTGTAATGTCAATTGGCAATCCCTGGTAATCGCTGCCTTCCACATGTGTTATCCGGAATGTTGATTTTAAACTATCCTGTAAAGGTTCAAGATCAGCTACTGTGTAATTGACTCTGAAAAGATTATTATAATTACCCGGTGCTAAACCTGCACCTTGATTAATATTGTATAAGAGAACAAATACTTCATCCATCGAAGCACCATTTGGAGTGATCGGTCCTCTTGTAATCGTTGACCTTAAAATCCAGCTTGCATCTGCTACATCAGTACCTTTTTGAATATTCTGGAAAATCAGAATCACATTATCGCTAATTTCTTTATTAACCTGTATCCTAAACTGGAATGCATGCAATGAATCAGTTAAATTTTTCAGTTGCATTATTTCCATATAAGAATTATCCTCCAACTTATAAACCGAATCCAGTTCAAAAATAATTCCTGCATCAGAAACAACATTTGCAGAGAGAGGAATCCTTAATGATGGAAAACCAACAGTACTCAAAGTTAAAGTATCAGCAAAAGTAGTTGGTGTTGCAGGTGCTGAAAATGTAAGCGTGAAAATAAAATTACTGCCTGCTGGAATAAGTACTGTATCTGGCGAAATATTCCAATTCGGTGCATCAGTTATATTTGTGTTTATCAGCAATGGAACTGTACCATTATTAATAACTGTAAATTGCGTATCCACTATACTGCTTGTAATGACATTCACAAGATTTAATAAGTTTAAACTTGATGAGAAAGCTTCTATGCCAATTCCCTGTATTGAATATACCGTCGGTGATCCTGATGCATTGTGTGTGATCGTAAGTGTTCCTGATAACAATCCTGTCACTGTTGGTGTGAATGTTACATCAAATATCTGACTGCCGCCTGCTGTTATCGTTACCGGAAATACATCAGGACTGAATGTGAACTGTGTGGCTGATGAACTTATTCCGCTTATCACTAGATCACTCGTTCCAGGATTACTTATCGTTGCCTGTAATGTTGAACTGCTTCCTAATACTACGTTTCCAAATGACAAACTTACTGGACTGATACTGAATCCTGCTGCTACTCCTGTTCCCTGTACTGAATATACTGTCGGTGATCCTGCTGCGTTGTGTGTGATCGTAAGTGTTCCTGATAACAATCCTGTCACTGTGGGTGTGAATGTTACATCAAATACCTGACTGCCGCCGGCTGTTATCGTTACCGGAAATACATTCGGACTGAATGTGAACTGTGTGGCTGATGAACTTATTCCGCTTATCACTAGATCACTCGTTCCAGGATTACTTATCGTTGTCTGCAGTGTTGAACTGCTTCCTAATACTACGTTTCCAAATGACAAACTTGCAGGACTGATACTAAATCCTGCTGCTACTCCTGTCCCCTGTACTGAATATACTGTCGGTGATCCTGATGCATTGTGTGTGATCGTAAGTGTTCCTGCTAACAATCCTGTCACTGTGGGTGTGAATGTTACATCAAATATCTGACTGCCGCCTGCTGTTATCGTTACAGGAAATACATTCGGACTGAATGTGAACTGTGTGGCTGATGAACTTATTCCGCTTATCACTAGATCACTCGTTCCAGGATTACTTATCGTTGCCTGCAGTGTTGAACTGCTTCCTAATACTACGTTTCCAAAAGATAAACTTGCAGGACTGATACTGAATCCTGCTGCTACTCCTGTCCCCTGTACTGAATATATTGTCGGTGATCCTGCTGCGTTGTGTGTGATCGTAAGTGTTCCTGCTAACAATCCTGTCACTGTGGGTGTGAATGTTACATCAAATATCTGACTGCCGCCTGCTGTTATCGTTACAGGAAATACATTCGGACTGAATGTGAACTGTGTGGCTGATGAACTTATTCCGCTTATCACTAGATCACTCGTTCCAGGATTACTTATCGTTGTCTGCAGTGTTGAACTGCTTCCTAATACTACGTTTCCAAATGACAAACTTACTGGACTGATACTGAATCCTGCTGCTACTCCTGTTCCCTGTACTGAATATACTGTCGGTGATCCTGCTGCGTTGTGTGTGATCGTAAGTGTTCCTGATAACAATCCTGTCACTGTGGGTGTGAATGTTACATCAAATACCTGACTGCCGCCGGCTGTTATCGTTACCGGAAATACATTCGGACTGAATGTGAACTGTGTGGCTGATGAACTTATTCCGCTTATCACTAGATCACTCGTTCCAGGATTACTTATCGTTGCCTGTAATGTTGAACTGCTTCCTAATACTACGTTTCCAAATGACAAACTTGCAGGACTGATACTAAATCCTGCTGCTACTCCTGTCCCCTGTACTGAATATACTGTCGGTGATCCTGATGCATTGTGTGTGATCGTAAGTGTTCCTGCTAACAATCCTGTCACTGTGGGTGTGAATGTTACATCAAATATCTGACTGCCGCCTGCTGTTATCGTATCTGGAAATGTATTTGGTGTAAATATGAACTCTCCGCTTGAACTTGTTATCCCATTTATCACTAGATCACTCGTTCCAGGATTACTTATCGTTGCCTGTAATGTTGAACTGCTTCCCAATACTACGTTTCCAAATGACAAACTTGCAGGACTGATACTAAATCCTGCTGCTACTCCTGTTCCCTGTACTGAATATACTGTCGGTGATCCTGATGCATTGTGTGTGATCGTCAGTGTTCCTGATAACAATCCTGTCACTGTTGGTGTGAATGTTACATCAAATATCTGACTGCCGCCTGCTGTTATCGTATCTGGAAATGTATTTGGTGTAAATATGAACTCTCCGCTTGAACTTGTTATCCCATTTATCACTAGATCACTCGTTCCAGGATTACTTATAGTTGTCTGCAGTGTTGAACTGCTTCCCAATACTACGTTTCCAAATGACAAACTTGCAGGACTGATACTAAATCCTGCTGCTACTCCTGTCCCCTGTACTGAATATACTGTCGGTGATCCTGATGCATTGTGTGTGATCGTAAGTGTTCCTGCTAACAATCCTGTCACTGTGGGTGTGAATGTTACATCAAATATCTGACTGCCGCCTGCTGTTATCGTATCTGGAAATGTATTTGGTGTAAATATGAATTCTCCGTTTGAACTTGTTATCCCATTTATCACAAGATCAATTGTGTCCGGATTACTTATTGTTGTCTGTAATGTTGAACTGCTTCCTAATACTACATTTCCGAAATTCAGACTAGAAGGACTTATGTTAAAGACTTGCCCGAACAAAAATGCATTGTATAGCAGAATTGATGAAAGAATTGTAAATAGTTTAAGCATAACGCACCCTTTTAATTCTTTAGATTATTTATCTAAAAATGGATTATAAAACAACCTCTTTTTATTTAAAAAATTATACCAGTTTTTATAAAGCAAAATTCGAATTATTTCAAATCTGCCCTCAAAGTTCTATATTATCTTGAAATAAGCGTATCAATAGTACACAACATGGAAAGAAACTTTTTGATAAAATAATTATGACTATAAAAAAAATTTTAAAAAGAATTAATTTCTCTAAATAAACTATTCTGAATTGTTTATGTGATTTTACGAAAGAATGTTGATTTTCAATATAAATCCTATGATTTCCCCAATAACTTAATTTATCACATTAATTTCAGATTATCATACATTCTCTTTCAAGATGCGAGTTAAAACCCTACACAACTTTAATAAAAATAATGAAAAAGCCAAGTAATTGTTAATAATTAATTATAAAATATTTACTACAATTATTATGCAGATTTTAATAATAAGCTGATAAACATTGATTTATTTAAGTAAAAGCATCTTTTTTACAGCGACATAATTGTCAGATTTTAGCTCGTAGATATAGATTCCTGAAGCTCTGTCCTTTGCATTCCAGTTGTACTGATATTTTCCGGCTTGCAATGAAGTATTAACCAGTTCTGCTACCTTTTCTCCCAATGCATTGTAGATACTAAGTTTTACATTTGCCATCTCCGGCAACGAGAACTCGATCATCGTGCTTGGGTTGAATGGATTTGGATAGTTCTGTTCAAGTGAATATACTGTTGGTAACAGTTCTCCCGATACCATCAGCTTCTCTATCGTTGATTCACTGATTTCTATTGATTCTCCATCCTTCAGATTTTCATTCAGCTTCTTGCCGCTCTCATCCATCAACCTGATATCCATTCCTTCTACTCTTACTGTTAATGGATATACTACTCCGCTCATCTCAATCGTCTTCACTGAGCTGCTCAGGTCTTCGGCTATTCTTCCACTCGTGTATCTGAAGTCATACATTCCTGTTGGTGGTGCTGGTGGTAATTCATACTGACTTAAGTCAACCTGTCCATTTACTGCATACAGTGTGTAGCTCACTCCTGCTGCATCTGTTATCACTATTCTTCCCCAGTTCTCAGGGAAGTATTCTACTGGTTTGCTTTCCTTTGACATTGTCTCTGGTATGATTATCTGTCCTGCATCTGTCAACTTTATCCAGTAACCAAATCCTGGATCAAGTGTCGTTGCTACAGAATATCCACCTGAATATTTGTAGATCGGACCACTCTGTAGTCCTGGTGGATTTGTTGATACGTTCGCTGCTGTTACAATCAATTCATAGCCACCGATCATATTCCAGCCTGACAATGCTGTTAGTGCTGTGTGAGTTACTATATTTAATCCACCTGTTGGCCATTCATCTCCTGTGTTGTAAGTCTGAGCTCCGTTATTCTTCATCCAGTATCCTATTCCAGGTGTTGCTGTGGTTACTGTTTGATAACCAGCATTATATTTATAAACTTCTCCAACTCTTCCGGGCCACCAATTTGCTACTCCCATTCCATTCGGATTTGTTCCCGGTACTGATACCATATTCCAGCCGTCGCCAAGGTTAACTGAGAGTTGGAAAGTAGCTGCAGGTGGTGGAAAATAATTGATTGCATCAAATGCATTAAGAATTCCCCAGCCATATAAATTATCCGGATTATTATTTTTCGATGCAGTGTTTCTCATTGCATCCCTTACCTGCATTGGTGTAAGATTTGGATTGACGCATAAAATTAGTGCTGCAACTCCGGCTGAAAGCGGACAACTGAATGAAGTTCCACTAGCAGTAGTGTATGAGTTATTACTGTAAGGTGAGGCAACTACATTACCCGAACCTAAAGCCATAATATCTGGTTTAATTCTTCCATCCACAGTAGGTCCAACACTACTAAAAGATGATCTGCTGCCCGATGAATTTACTGCTCCAGCAGCGATTACACTGTCACCATCAGCTGGTGCACCAAGTGTATTGTGTGAAGAGTTATATCCTTCATTACCAGCAGAATTAACTACAACAATTCCAATGAAAGCTGCATAATCAGCTCCATTTGTTATAACCGTTGTATTTCCATCCATATCCATCCAGGAATAACTTGAGTACGGTGGATCAAAATCAATGTATCCAAGTGATGTTGAAGTAACATCAACTCCAATGCTGTCAGCCCATTCCATAGCTGCAATCCAATTATCCTCCTCGATGGGTGTTTCACTGTCAGTGTTTTCAGTTTTTGCTAGAATGTACGCAGCATTGAAAGCCGGACCTATCAAATTACCTGGTGCAAAACCACCGATATCAGAAAGTGTCATTGTTCCATGAGATCCTTCTCCCATATCATTTTCATCGCCTACATTAGGATCATTATTCACAAAATCCCATGCAGCTATTATATCCATAGAATTAAATACTTCGTGACTCAGACGGTTAAATCCTGCATCCATCACACATATAGTAACTCCCTGCCCAGTGTATCCCGAATCGTGAACAGACGGCACATTTATTTGTTGAAGCTGTGCATAAGAGCTGCCATAATCATAGCTGTGAACACCGTCTAGTTGCAGCAATTCATCATTATTCAGTAACGAAGTATTTTCATTATCAAGTTGCTTTTCACTTTTTAATTTATATACGATATCTAATTTTTTCACAAAGGGTAGTGATGCAATTTCTTCTAATTGATATTTGTTTGCGTTACCGCTGACTGCATTCAACCATTTTGAGGGCCACTTAATTTTAAAACCTGTCGATCTAACTTGATTGATATAATCACGATTCAAAGGTATATCCTTGTAGGTTAGTAAACTAGTTTTATCAAAAACTTTTGCTCTTCTGTTCAATGATTTTTGACTTACAACTATTTCCGGATTGCTTAAATAGAAATTAACGTCCTGTCCCTTGTCATTGAAATAAATCCAGACGAGTGTTTCATGATTTGCAGGAGTTTCACTCAATTTTATTTCAAGTGCTTTGGAGAATTTATTGATTTGCGCTTGTGTGATTGTAAAAGATAAAAGGTATGACAACAAAACCATTACTATCAATTTATACATACGAAAGTTCCATTCTTTGTTTTAGGTAATTAAGAAAATATAATTATTATTCTGATAAGTAGCCTTTTAATTAATATGCCGCTACAATCAATAAATCCGATCTCATAGATAGAGAATTTTATCTTATCAACAACATCTTCTTCACTGATACAAAATTATCCGTTCTCAGCTCATAGATATACATTCCTGTTGCTATCCCGCTTTGCGTGACATTCCAGTTGTATTGATATTTTCCGGCTTGCAATGAAGTATTAACCAGTTCTGCTACCTTTTCTCCCAATGCATTGTAGATACTTAGTTTTACATTTGCCATCTCCGGCAATGAGAACTCGATCATCGTGCTTGGGTTGAATGGATTCGGATAGTTCTGTTCAAGTGAATATACTGTTGGTACCAATTGGCTCGATACCATCAGCTTCTGGATCGTTGCATCACTGATTACTATTTCTTCGCCTGATTTAAGGTTTTGATTTAGTGTCTTTCCTGTCTGATCCATCAACCTGATATCCATTCCTTCTACTCTTACTGTCAATGGATATACTACTCCGCTCATCTCGATTGTCTTTACTGAACTGCTCAGGTCTTCGGCTATTCTTCCACTCGAGTATCTGAAGTCATACATTCCTGCTGGTGGTGCTGGTGGTAATTCATACTGACTTAAGTCAACCTGTCCATTTACTGCATACAGTGTGTAGCTCACTCCTGCTGCATCTGTTATCACTATTCTTCCCCAATTCTCAGGGAAGTATTCTACTGGTTTGCTGTCTTTAGCAAATGACTCAGGTATTATTATCTGTCCTGCGCCTGTCAACTTTATCCAGTAACCAAATCCTGGATCTATTGTTGCTGCAGCTGAGTATCCACCTGCATATTTGTAGATCGGACCACTCTGTAATCCCGGTGGATTTGTTGATACGTTCGCTGCTGTTACAATCAATTCATATCCACCGATCATATTCCAGCCGATAGCTCCTGTTAATGGTGTGTGTGCAACTACTTGCAATCCGCCTGCTGGCCATTCATCTCCTGTATTATAAGTCTGAGCTCCGTTATTTTTCATCCAGTAGCCTACTCCAGGTGTTGCTGTGGTTATTGTTTGATAGCCAGCATTATATTTATAAACGTCTCCAACTCTACCTGGCCACCAATTTGCTACTCCCATTCCATCAGGATTTGTTCCCGGTACTGATACCATATTCCAGCCATCGGATACATTCACGTTCAATTGAAATGTCTGAACTTCTCCATCAAAATGAAGAACATACAATCCAGTTGACATATCAGACACAATAATATTCCCTGATGGTAAATATGGATAAACACCCCAGGCACCATCATAATCCGAATTATTATTTGCGGGATATGTATCATACTGACCGGCAATTTGAGGATTTGTTGGATTAGAAATATCAAGAACTAAATAGCCTGATGTATAATAAGAAACGTGAGCAAAGTTTCCTTTAATATAAAGATTATGAATTACTGAATTATTATTGAGCCCCCAGCTTGGTATAATTAAATCCCATGAAGTTCTATCTTGTAAATCCCAAACAGTCATATCACGAACATTGAATTCTTCAGTTGCAAAAAAATATCTTTTATTTTCTGTCATCCATCCACTGTGTGCATAAATTCCCGGAAGCGTTTGGCTTGCACTAATAAATTGCGGATTAGATTTATTTGTTACATTAATGAGATGGTACTGTTGTGAACTACCACAAGATGCAATTACTGTATCATTCCAGATATAAATATCGTGGATATAACCGCTTGCGGTGTAGTAAGCCGTTTGAACGGGATTAACCGGATCAGCCAAATTTAAAATTCTCAAACCACCAATTCCATCTCCGCCAACAGTGTAACAATAACCATTATCAATTAAAAGATCATGGCAATCATTAAAATAGGTATTCAAGGTGTTCACAAGAATTGCTGTATCAGGCAATGGAGCCAGATCAATAATTTGCAATCCGTTTCCGGTAGCGTCTGTTGCAACATAAGCATAATGACTCCAAACTTTTAATTCTCTCCATAATGATTGAGGTGCAGGGATAAAGGCACACTCCACAGGATTTGATGGGTCAGCCAGACTTATAATTGAGGTTCCTGTTCCAACACCAAGCAAAGCATACTCGGTTCCGTTTGGAGCAACGTAACCCCAGATATTCGCATAGCCGGCTGCCGGATGTGGATTCAGATTGCTCAGAAATGTTACATTATTTTGCGCAGAAATGATAATGCTGAACGTGATAAAAAAAAGAAAAAATAGCCTCATGATATTTACCATATTTAGTTATTAATAATCACTTGCATACCCCCGGTTAAATTTTTTAATTAAAATTATTTAACAAGAATCATCTTTTTCATTGATACAAACTTCTCTGTTCTTAACTCATAGAAATAAATTCCGCTTGCAGAGCTGCCTGCATTCCACTGATAACTGTATCTTCCTGAATCTAAATTACTATTCACAAGCTCAGTTATTTTTTGACCAAGTGTATTATAAATGCTCAATGTAACATTTGCAGCTTCTGGTAATGCAAACTTAATTGTTGTACTTGGATTAAAAGGATTCGGATAATTCTGTTCAAGATTATATGAGGTTGGAACATCTTGTTGTTTTATAATTTTTAAAAGTGAAATCTCTTTATTAGTTATAAATATTTCAGAGCCATCATTTATTGCATGAGTATTAACTTCAATCCCATTCACAATTTCTAAAAGAACATATTCTCCATTAAAGTTCAGATTGGTTATCGAAACACTTAAAGGGTATTCTTCCGCCTGCAATTGAATGATGACTTCATCATTTTCAGTTAAGCGATAATCATCCTTAAGTCTTGCATCAAAACTTCCCTGAGGTGGAACCGGAGGCAAACTGAAACTTTCAATAGAAATATTATCATTAAGATTACCATTAAAATATAATTCCTGAGAGTTTCCGATTGCATCGCTAATCTTAATCTCAGAAAAGTTATTAAATATTTCTTTTGATACAAATAATTCTTCGTTCTGTTTAGCAACTGAAGTTGAACAACTGATCGTAATTGTTCCTGCTGAATTTGTTTTTAACCAGTATGCTTTTGTTCCATCAATTGAATTTACGTTTGTATAAGAGCCTGAATAACTATACAAAGTTCCCGGAATAATTATTCCTCCCGGATCTATTACAGTACTCAATAAAACATTACAATTTGGACCACCAATTAAATTCCAACCACTGCTTAATGAGATGACACTCTCGGTTATATCAGATCCAAAAATATTAACTAATTCCGAAGCTGGAAACTTCAACCAATAACCAACGTGATTTTGAAACGAAGTAGTTGAATAATATGATCCTGCATATCCAAAAAGTGTTCCTGGAACAGCATTTGGGAATAAAGTCAGATAATTATTATCCGCAACACTTAACGGAAGGCTAATCATGTTCCATCCGGGAGACACATTATACTTTGAATTAATCTGAAAATTATATTTTATCAGAAGCTGACCTAAACCCAAAGCATCTGAATAAGAATTTCTGGTACGCATATTTATATTAACAAGATTGCCATATATTGGATCGACAAGATGAAAAAATCCCCCAGCAGGAAGTTGTGCAGGATTCCAGCTAAATATTGCCGGACTGCATCCCGTTGCGGGTGTATAAAGAGTCTGCCAAATTCTTTCATTTGAGATATTAGTTGCACGGATATCAGTAAACCAATGCTCACCACAACTAACAAATCTTCCATCAAACGCACCAGCCGGAGGTGGAGGAGGTGCAGAAACATCTAAACCCGGATCATAACAATCTGATGCACCCGGGGCAGTACCAAAAAATAACGAAACGGTATTAGAACAGTTATCACTCACTTGAAAATTTACAATGAAATCAGTTAATGTGGTGGTAGTTGCATTTGCTGTTAATCCTGGCGAATAACTAATCCCAGAATTTGAAAAAGCTTTATAGTAGTATGTTGTTGCCTGTGTAAGCCCTGTATGACTAACCGGAGAGACTGTTCCATTGTATAATAAAATACCACCGGCGAAAGCACTACCAACCGGCGGTGGTGAACCTGATGGTGTTAAAAAATTACCATCATAATTCCATACAATAACCACATTGTTACCGCTTCCATTTGTAGTAAAGGAGAGATCAATTTGTGAGAAGTTAATGGCTGTTGCAGTAAAAGAACCGGGATCGTTAACTATAGGATTATTCACAATAGTAAAATTGGTATTTGAAATATCAAAAAAGATATTACCAACTGCTTCAACTTTAATTCTTGCTTGTGAAGTTGGAACATTAGGCAAATCGATCGTCTGAGAACCATCATTCGGTGTACTTGCAATCAATACAGTATTAAAATTATTTCCACCATTGGTTGAAAGAAGAATCTTAACATTAGCACAATTCACAGGAGATGAGCTTGTGTTTGCAACATTCCAGGTGATTGTTTGCTGAGTGTTCCCAAGCCATGAAACATTAGTGTTAGGCGAAGTTACCAGAAAAGGTCCGGAGTTTCCATCAACAAAAAATGTTGACATCTGTGAATAATCAACTCCGCCGCCGCCAGCCTTATTATCGCGCACAGTCAACCTGAACGTAAGGTTTCGTGAATAGGTTGGTAACAACTCTCCGATTGTTTGAGTATTGTTTAATAAATCAGAAAGCTTTGGAAAAGTTCGTGTTGGAGAAGTTGATGGATTAAAACTTCTGAATATCGGTGCATTTCCTGAAGGACTATTTGGATGACCAGCGGCTCCCAGATCAAATTCTTCCCAGCAATACGTTACTGCATCACCATTTGGATCAGTTGCAGAACCGGTTAATGCAAACGGAGTACTTTTAGGAATATAAAATCCTCCGGAAGGAATGGTTACCACTGGGGCATTATTACCGGTGTTTGTTATTACAGCGCAACCATTACCGCTTCCTGAATTTGTGTAAGTTCTGATTTCACTAAAACTAATTGTATGGAAATAAGCATCGCTGTGTAATTGAAGATCCTGACTACCGCAAATACCTGCATAAGCCATAATCGTACTTCCACTTCCTGGTTCATAAGCAGTCGAAGCATTTCTGTTTCCTCCACCACAAGAACTTTCATTCCCATTGAAGGAATGATTTCCACTAAACTGATGACCCATTTCATGTGCCACATAATCAATGTCAAAGGGATCGCCAACAGGAGCTGATGAACCTGTTACACCTCTTGCCTTTTGACCAGTTATACAAACCACGCCTAATCCGGCAACTCCACCTCCACCAGTACTGAAAACATGTCCAATATCATAATTAGCATTTCCGATAACGGCATCAAGATTAGTTTGGTTTTGCCCCAACATAGTACCGCCGCTGTTATTTGTATAAGGATCAGTGTTTGGGTTTGTATAAATAATTAAATTATTATTTGCAACAAGAACCATCCTGACAGCAACTTCTTTTTCATAAACTCCGTTCACTCTATTAACACTGGTTGTCACGGCAGCCAAACCTAATGGGACAGTTCCTCCAAAAAAGGCTGTGTATTCTCCTGTTGCTGCATTTGCTAGTCTATAAGTTCTCAACTGCGGACCAGTGGGAGGAACAGGTGAGTCAGAATAATTTTCTGGCTCCGGTAAATTAAACTCATTTGTTACCACTTGGCAATTAAACTCTGCATTACGTTTAGTAAAATCTTTTGTGTAATAGCTGATGTAATTAATTCTGTCACCTTTATTGTGAGGATCAATAAATACTCTACCATTTGGAGATAGTATTTGTGCATGAAATCCATGCGGAGTAAGATCGAATTTCAATGTTGCATAAGGATCATCAACTCCTTGACCAGTGTATGTTCGTATCTCCGGAAATTTTGCCTGAAGTTCAGGTTCCATTGTTGATGACTCCCAGAATTTAAACTTTTGATTTGAACCATTGGGAAGTGGAAGAATGATTATACTTTTAACTTCAAGTGCTTCAATTGTAAATTCAACCGGTGCAGCTTTAAGTAACTGTGTAAGTAACTGCAGATTCAATCTCACAGTTCGATAATAGTCGGGAATAATGACACGCTCTCCAATAAGTTGAATTTGGTTTTCAGAGATATCTGACCATAAATCAGACTGAGAGAATAAAAAATTATTGTTAAATAAAAGAAATGCTAAAAGTAAAATAATTTTCATTTGAACTCATTTTTTGTTTAATACCTGGATGCAACAATTATTAATTATCCTGAAATTATGAGGTAAAACCCTTATGGTCAATTTATGCAACTATAATTTATCTTAAAATACCAACGAGTATATTTTTATAAATGATAAACTTACACTAATAACAATTTAACGGCTTTATTCATATTGGCTGTAACACCGACCAAACTAATTAATTAAGCAAGTTAAATACAAAATTCATAGAGCCCTGCAATTAGCGGGGCTCCGTAAAGCATAAATTATTTCAACAACAACATCTTCTTCACTGATACAAAATTATCTGTTCTTAATTCATAGATATACATTCCTGTTGCTATCCCACTTTGCAGGACATTCCAGTTGTATTGATATTTTCCGGCTTGCAATGAAGTATTAACCAGTTCTGCTACCTTTTCTCCCAATGCATTGTAGATACTTAGTTTTACATTTGCCATCTCCGGCAATGAGAACTCGATCATCGTGCTTGGGTTGAATGGATTTGGATAGTTCTGTTCAAGTGAATATACTGTTGGTACCAATTGGCTCGATACCATCAGCTTCTGGATCGTTGCATCACTGATTACTATTTCTTCGCCTGATTTAAGGTTTTGATTTAGTGTCTTTCCTGTCTGATCCATCAACCTGATATCCATTCCTTCTACTCTTACTGTCAATGGATATACTACTCCGCTCATCTCGATTGTCTTTACTGAACTGCTCAGGTCTTCGGCTATTCTTCCACTCGAGTATCTGAAGTCATACATTCCTGCTGGTGGTGCTGGTGGTAATTCATATTGACTTAAGTCAACCTGTCCATTTACTGCATACAATGTGTAACTTACTCCTGCTGCATCGGTTATCACTATTCTTCCCCAGTTCTCAGGGAAGTATTCTACTGGTTTACCATCCTTTGCCAGTGTTTCAGGTATTATTATCTGTCCTGCTGCTGTTAGTTTTATCCAGTATCCATATCCTGGATCTAGTGTCATTGCTACTGAATATCCTCCGGAATATTTGTAGATCGGTCCACTCTGTAATCCCGGTGGATTTGTTAATACGTTGCCTGCTGTTACAACTAATTCATATCCGCCAATCCCATTCCAACCTGCTGAACCTTCTAATGGGAGATGAGGTACAGTAATTATTCCACCTGCCGGCCACTCGTCACCGGTATTATATGTTCTGGATCCTGAATGTTTCATCCAGTAAGCTATTCCTGGGTACAAAGTATCGACTGCCTGATAACCATTGTTATACTTGAAAACATTTGCTGAAGGATCTCTAAAGGGCCACCAATTATCAGGTGTATTTCCATCAGGATGATTGCCAGGAATTGAAACTAAATTCCAACCGTTGGCTACATCCACAGATAACTGGAAAGTATTTGCAGGAGTGGATGTTTCAAACTCATGAGCAGAACGACCGGAAATACCAGAGACTGGAGTTGCCACTACAGCACCAGTTGTCTGATCAAGTACAACAACACTTGTTCCGTTTGTTACAAGATAGTTTCCATTACCAAGTTGAATACATCCGCGTAGCCCAGTTACTGCATTAAAGTAGTTAAGCTGAGTTCCATTTTCATCATATATATACAAACCACTTGGAGAACTAAAATTTCCTACAATGATATTAGTTGTAAGTGTTTTATTTATTTGCTCTGGAAAAGCAATTGTTGGAACAAATACACCCAGGTAATTTCCATTCAAATCGTATCTTGTAACATCATTACTTGCCTGACCTGTGACTAAACAATCTGCTTGTCTGAAAATTATATCCCATGGTCCATCCATTTGTGTAGAGTTCGGAGCTATAAAATTACCGAGATAACTTCCTGTAGATAGACTAAATTGTGCAATCGCATCCTGATTGGCCCCGCCAGCAATAGCGGCAACAACCATAGTATCACTCGGATGTAGTTCTATTCCACGGCAATTATCGAGTACTGCTGTGTTTCCACCAAACAGAATTCTTACAAATGCACCAAGTGTATCGAACTCAACGATATTATCTGTTAACTGATCCGAAACAAGAATTTTTCCCTGTGGAGTTAGTAGTGGTTCAATAGGTGTACTCAAGTTTGGATTATCGCTGGGAATAAATACACTATCTAGTAAAGCGCCATCATCATAACGGAAAGTCATACACGCATCGTTAGTCGATTCCATCACCATTATAAATCTTGGTGTGAGCTCAGGATCAAAACCGACAGGCTTACTAAAGCCTAAATTAGGATTCTGTGTCGGTTTGTTCGACCAGTGTATCCTGGCACTTCGCAGATCATACCTTTGCACTATTTCTTCCCAGAAAGCAACCTCACCGTTATTAAAAGGATGCAGAAGATCATTTATTATTGAATAAACAACTTTGTTATTTTCCGTCCCTTTAGCTTCGATGAAAATACCTTCCGGTAAGTAAATCGTGTGCGGAAGATCATTTGATTCAGCTAATGTGCGAGCTTTACTGATTAGACTGAAATCCTGCTCTGCTGATATCATCAGGTTTTCAAAACTAATTTGAGGTTTTGCTTGCCCAAAAATTGAAACTGATATCAGGAGCAAAAGAAAAAACGAAAAAAGAATCTTAGATTTCATTTGCCCTCCAAATGTTTATTGAAAATATTAATTAAGTCGTCTATGCATTTAACATAAAATTAGACTCATAATAAAAACAATTTTTTTCGATAGTTACATTGTAACTACTTTTCCATAAAAAAGTGAAAATCCTTATCAACTCTTATTGAAAAGGATTTTCAATTATAAAATTAGATATATCTATCTTACTAAAAGCATTTTCTTTACTTCAACAAAATTATCTGTTCTCAATTCATAGATATACATTCCGGTTGCGACATCTCTTGCGTTCCATTGATACTGATATTTACCAGCTGTCAACGATGTGTTAACCAGTTCTGCTACCTTTTCGCCCAATGCATTGTAAATACTGAGTTTTACACTTGCCACATCTTCCGGCAATGAGAACTCGATCATCGTGCTTGGGTTGAATGGATTCGGATAGTTCTGTTCAAGTGAATATACTGTTGGTACCCAATTGGCTCGATACCATCAGCTTCTGGATCGTTGCATCACTGATTACTATTTCTTCGCCTGATTTAAGGTTTTGATTTAGTGTCTTTCCTGTCTGATCCATCAACCTGATATCCATTCCTTCTACTCTTACTGTCAATGGATATACTACTCCGCTCATCTCAATTGTTTTCACTGAGTTGCTCAGGTCTTCGGCTATTCTTCCACTCGTGTATCTGAAGTCATACATTCCTGCTGGTGGTGCTGGTGGTAATTCATACTGACTTAAGTCAACCTGTCCATTCACTGCATACAGTGTGTAGCTTACTCCTGCTGCATCCCTCAGTATTATTCGTCCCCAGTTCTCAGGGAAGTATTCTACTGGCTTGCTCTCTTTTGCAAATGACTCAGGTATGATTATCTGTCCTGCGCCTGTCAACTTTATCCAGTAACCAAATCCCGGAGTTAAAGTATTGGCTATAATATATCCTTGATTCGGGATGTACGTATAAACAGGGCCGGCTTGTAGTCCTGCTGGAATGGTTGTTATATTTGATACACTTGCAACATTATTATAACCACCAATCAGGTTAAATCCTGCAACTCCGTTTATTGGATCATGCGGAACCTGAATGATTCCATTTGCAGGCCATTCATCTCCGGTGTTATACGTTCTTGCACCAAGGTGTTTGATCCAGTAACCAACACCTGGCTTTAAAGTATCTGCAACCTCATACCCATTATTATAGAAAAATACATTAGCACTTGGATCTCTGTATGGCCACCAGTTATCAAGAGTATTACCATCCGGATGATTCCCGGGAATTGAAAGTACATTCCATTTGTCTCCAACATTCACACTCAACTGAAAAGTTGTTGTGGATTCATAAACAGTAACTTTAATATTATCAACATACCATCCATCTTTTGTCAATGACCCATCACTTCTAAAATAAAATCTTATAGTTATGTTTTGATTTACATAGTTTGAAATATCAATTGTTTCATGAACCCAGCTTAGTTGTGTTCCATCGTACAGAGGTTCACCGTTTGGTTGAAAACTTCCGACACCCGGATTAGTGTACAAACCGGTTAATGCAGTCCATGTTGTTCCATTATTAGTTGAAATTTGAATCTGTCCATAGTCCCAATTATTTTCAATATCCCATTGAGTATCAAATTCAAGTGCAGCTCCAAGCACATCAGTCAGGTTGATTTGACTATTATATTTCAGTGACGATGTAACATTGTTTCCATAATTTCCTGAAGGTGAATCTGTAAATGAAGTTGGAGGAGATACAAATTTTGTGGATGTGATATTCCAGCCACTTGTCGAAGTCCAATTATTAATATTATTAGCTTCATCATACAATGCAACTTCTTGTGAAGCTACGTAGAACTGGAAAAATTTTGGCGGCGGTGTACTTCCAGGTGGATTAAACCCGCTTCCACCAGTTGGAAGCGTTTTTACGACACTTGAATTTGCATCCTGTGCTGCGAGATAGTATTGAACTATTGTTCCAAGCGAAATTGAGAAAGTAGTAAAACTATAAGTTCCACTCTCAGTTGGAACACCTGTGATAGCAGTAAAAGGACCAAATGTGCCACCACTAATTTTCGTTCTGTAATAAAGTCTTGGAGAAAGATTTCCCGCTCCAATATTCAATCCGGTAGAAATAAATGCTGTAGTTGTTATCGGACCTGATAGAGAAGTTGAAGCAATAGGAGTATGAATAATATTCAAATTCAGGTTGAGTGCAAGCGATGCAAGTGTGGCATACGATAACTTTGCCATTTTAAAATAATAAGGTTGATTATAGTACTGAACCAGGTCATTTACGGTATGATAATAAGGATGAAAATCATTATCATCTTCAATGAGAAGAATTGCCCCATAACCATGATCAAGAAATGATTGATGATCGCTGTAAGGTTCAGCAGGAACAACATCTAAATCAAGATTGATTCCATAGAGAAGATTCACTTCAAGCATTTTATCTTTTAATTCACTGGTGTTTGCGACAGAACTATTGTGAACATCAGCATTGCCATCGCTATTTCCATCATAGCTGATCATATCCATGTTTATAACACCGAGAATTGAGTCACCTGCATTTTGAGCCTGAGTTGCATAATACTCACTTCCGATTAATCCTTGTTCTTCTTCATCCCACAAAGCATAAATAATTGTGAAAGGAAAATCATGCTGAGAGAAAATTCTTGCAGCTTCAATTACTGCTGCGGTTCCACTGGCATTATCATCCGCACCCGGAGCAGTTGTACCTGAAGGCATATCATCGTAATGTGCGCAGATCATGAACTTCTGATTTGGAAATTCTGTCCCTGGTTGGACTGCATATACATTCTTTCCGGTTGTACTGAAAGACTGAATCGTTGTTGTTAAACCGTAAGATTGCAGCTTCTGCTTGATATAGGTTTCTGCAAGAGAATTGCCTGGCTGATTCTTATGTCGGGAAACAATGGTTTGTGTTGTTCCATTTATAATTGTTGGAACATTACCTGATAACTCACGTGCAAAATAAACCAACGAATCTTGCCGCGCTGCATTCAATATTTGCTGAACCACCGGCGATTGCGGAAAAAGATTTGAAGAAATAATTATAGATAAAAGAAAGAAAAATATTTTTTGTTTCATAGTGTTTACCCCGTAAAAATGTAGCCCTGCCCAAAAGAGCAGGGCTTAAGATTATTATTCAATTATTTTAGAAGCAGCATCTTCTTCACTGATACAAAATTATCTGTCCTTAATTCATAGATATACATTCCTGTTGCCACTCCACTTGCATTCCAGTTGTATTGATATTTTCCAGCCTGCAGTGATGTGTTTACAAGTTCTGCTACCTTTTCTCCCAATGCATTGTAGATACTTAGTTTTACATTTGCCATCTCCGGCAATGAGAACTCGATCATCGTGCTTGGGTTGAATGGATTCGGATAGTTCTGTTCAAGTGAATATACTGTTGGTAACAGTTCTCCCGATACCATCAGTTTCTCTATCGTTGATTCACTGATTTCTATTGATTCTCCATCCTTCAGATTTGCATTCAGTTTCTTGCCGCTCTCATCCATCAACCTGATATCCATTCCTTCTACGCTTACTGTTAATGGATATACTACTCCACTCATCTCAATTGTCTTCACTGAGCTGCTCAGGTCTTCGGCTATTCTTCCGCTCGAGTATCTGAAGTCATACATTCCTGTTGGTGGTGCTGGTGGTAATTCATACTGACTTAAGTCAACCTGTCCATTTACTGCATACAGTGTGTAGCTCACTCCTGCTGCATCTGTTATCACTATTCTTCCCCAATTCTCAGGGAAGTATTCTACTGGTTTGCTGTCTTTAGCAAATGACTCAGGTATTATTATCTGTCCTGCACCTGTCAACTTTATCCAGTAACCAAATCCAGGATCTATTGTTGCTGCTGCTGAATATCCACCTGCATATTTATAGATCGGTCCACTCTGTAGTCCTGCTGGAACTGTTGTTACTAATGATGCTGTTGCTGCTATCTCATAGCCACCAATCATATTCCAGCCAATAGCTCCTGTTAATGGTGTGTGTGCAACTACTTGCAATCCACCTGCTGGCCATTCATCTCCTGTATTATAAGTCTGAGCTCCGTTATTTTTCATCCAGTATCCTACTCCAGGTGTTGCTGTAGTTATTGTTTGATAGCCAGCATTATATTTATAAACGTCTCCAACTCTTCCTGGCCACCAATTTGCTACTCCCATTCCATCAGGATTTGTTCCCGGTACGGATACCATATTCCAACCATTTAATAAGTTTATTGATAGCTGGAAGGTTGAGGAGCCAGAGGAAGGTATCCAAGAATTTGCAACACGTATTCCCCCAAGTGTTAAAGTTGCAGCATTGCTTGAACTTCCTTGTCGTAAAGCCATCATTCCTAAACTAAGAGCATCCTCACCTAAATCTGTCTGAGATATTGTAGCACTTGGTTCAATTCCATCCAAAACCGGATTGATCCATAATTTGACTTCATCGTCTGTGTTGGTAGCGGAATTAAATGAGTACTTAACTGCAATTAAATAAGTCGTATTTAAAGCATAGCTAAAAGATGTGTAAACAACATCACCATTATTTCTTTTTGCTACTCCAATTGCAAGGCTATCACCTGCATTCTTTTTTACAAAAATTTTCGCAAAGTATAATGAGGTTGTATTTTCAGGTCCAAGATGAAAGAAATAATCGCCAGCGGTTTGAGCTGAACTGAAGTTCACCATAAATGAAGCATATAAACTTCCAGCAGTAACAGAATTAAAAGCTCTGTTATCATCTTCACCGGTTGAATTCATAGAGATTGATTTACCTAATCCTGAATTAACATAACCAGAATAAGTCAATGGAGTTGCTTGAATTGAAATCGGGTTAGTACCGCTACCACTGTGTGCAAGCCATCCGTTATCAGTAAGAAATGATCCGGTTACATATTCAAAATTTTCAGTCAATGGTAATGAAGGCGCATTTGTTGTTGCTATACTGAATTGAGGTACAACACCATTGGTTTTGTAGTTAATGATTGCATCAGAATTTGTATAAGGAAAAATTTTGAAATAATATGTTGTTGCAGAATTAAAACCGAATGTTTTAGTTTGAATTCCCTGTACGACATTTTGAATAAAAAGAGAATTCGTCTCCGGTACACCATCCACCGGTGCAGCAATTGAATCAAATGCAAAAGAACTTCCTTTAATTAAATATCCATCCGGAGTCGTTCCACCGGTAGCATCAATCCAGTTTAAAATTATATAATAATATGAAGGTGTGCCATTTACTCCTGCAAAATTTGTAACGTGGTTTGTTGGTTCCGGTTTTATAACAAAACCATTACAAGTAACAACCTGCGAAGTCGCACCGCCACCTGTATTTGTTATTTCTTCACCATTATAAGTTCCACCTGTTAATCCAGCTTTCAATCTTACATAAACAGGAGTTGATGAAAGAGATCCGCCGGAATAAGGCACATTGACACTTCCGGAGAATGTTGTATTATTTAATGATACTTCATAATTCGTTGAACCAGTTACTGAAATATTACCTGATGCAGGAGTAAGATTACTTCCGCTTAAACTATAACTTTGAGATGTTGATGGTCCACCGCCCTGAGAATATGAAAAGCCTGATAACGAAGATGGAGTTACACTTATAAATGGGGTTCCTGAAGGTGGAAATATTTCAGTCCAAGTGGTTGCTACTCTAATACCATCAATGGATGCATTTGGTGTTCCGCTCGATCCTTGCCGTACAACGAATCGCGCAACTTCTGCTAAATCAACACCAGCAATCTGTGTCAAATCAGGAGTTGGTTGTGTTCCATCCACTGGAGGATTTATCCAAACAGAAGCCACATCATTCGCGGTTCCAGTAATTACTTCATAACTCATAGCGATTAAATATGTAGTTCCAGGATTCAAATCAACCGGATGCCAGACTGCGGCTGCATTTGATGAGCTGGTTCGCAAGCCAATTTGAAAAGTATTAGCTACGGTTCCAGTTTTGATGGAAATTCTCGAATTTAGTGCGCTCGTACTTGTACCCGGTAAATAAGAGATAAAATAATCACCAGTTGTACTTGAATTTGCAGCCAGTCCAGTCGTATTCGCAAGATTTAATAAAAACGCAGAATAAGTAACGGTACCTTCTCCTTGAGCAGGAAATTGTCTGTAAACATCTTCACCGGATGTGGTTAGATATAATATATCTATTTTATTAAATAGTCCTGATGACTGATAGCCAGAATATGATAGACTACCGCTCGATACCTGAACTAATGAACCGGTTGAGCCTGAATAACTAACCCAATTACCTCCGCTACCAGAGACCAATCCACCAACCGCATAATCAAAATTTTCTTCCCAGAATAAAGTCATCACTGAATATTCAAGATTGGTTATTTCGATAGGGAGACCAGTCCCGCTATCCCAACTGAAAACTCTTGTATAAGGAACTGTTGAACTCTTCCAACTTATACTAAAATTTTCAGAAGCAAATGAAGCTGCCGAAGTTTGTAATCTGAATCTATAAAGCCGTAAGGTTTGATCCGGTAGAATTGTTCCGTTAGATCCCGGAAGATTAGATGATGTTCTCAAGATATTCGGACTTGTAATTAAAGCAGAAGGTGGATATGCACCGGCTGCAAAATCACTAAATCCGGGAACAAGTGAAAATGCTGCTGTTCCTCCATTTAAAAAAGCAGGATCATAATTCCAGGCATAACTGCCGTGACTATAATTAATACCTGAGAGACTTGTGTTTTTAACAAAGACATCAAATGTTAGTGAATTTGTTGACTCAAAACTTATATTGGCAACACTTACTTCGCACTGTTGAGCAAAGAGAATTCCGCTCACTGCAAAGAATATTACCATTAGAAAAATATAAAGAATATGTTTAGGCATTTTGCCCTCCGATTAGATTGTTTTTGATTAATGAATTTTAATAAATCTGATAAAATAATTTTCATCAACATTAACAAAGAATGAAAAATATCTTAAACAATAACTGAACTTTCATAATAAACTTATATTTAACTCAACTGATATTATTCACCATTTTTGTTTGATATATTTTCGCCGCTTATAGATGAATCGCCGGCGGGGGTTTCTTTAGTCACACCCATAACACTATTGGTGAATACAATATTTAAATCTTCAATTTCAGTAAACATATCTCCGTTCAAATCTGTATTTGTATATCCGGTCGTTCCAATTGTATTGTTATTAAAGACTGAATTCAAATCAGCATTATCAACTGTACCGTTCTGGTTTACATCACCACCGTAAATACACCATTTACTTCCAACAAGTTTTAAATTGTTACCAAATGCTTTGTTCTGTCCGGTTGTAAAATCATAAGTCAAAGTGTTAGCAGAAAATGTTTGCGGGAGTGCACTCCAGGTTTCAACTGCATTTCTATGCTTTACTACCAGATAATAAGGTGTTCCATTACTGGCATTCAAAAAGCTGCCACTTCCAATGCCAGAATTATTCACAACTATTTTAGTTTGATCAACAAGATTAAAAGGGAATGAAGTGTTGCGAAGTTGAACTGATACCGTATCTGAATTCATAACTGAACCGTTGTAAAATCCCTCGATTAATACAGTGAACGAAGTTAAGACCATCGCATTAAAATATTCGGATTCGAGTTTGTAAAAACCAGAGCTTTGTGCAGCATACTGTGTTGTTGAATCCACAGACACAACCTGATAACCCGATGATGGAATTGAGATTGGAGTCCAGGAAACACCACCATCTATTGAACGCCAGCTTCCCGGTGCTGTTGAATAACTGTTAACTAAAATAATATTTCCGTCAGTTGGTTGAATATGAACTCCCCACATAAATATTCCTGTAAAACCAGATTGTAAGCTCCAGGTTTCTCCGTAATCGGTGGATTTCAATAATCCACCACCACCACCCCATTTTGTTGCCCATGCAATTCCCGGGTTTGTGTAATCAACTGAGATGGTTGGGATTTCACCGCTGGTAAAATATTTCTGCACCCATGTCAATCCATAATCAGTACTTTTAAAAATTCCTGTTCCGTTATCTCCGATAAGAATAATGTTTGTTCCCGGAAAAACTTCAATATCACAAGGAGCTGCACCAAGACCAAAATCACTTGATATTGTTGTCCAGGTGCTTCCAAAATCCGTTGACTTTTTAAAATTCGTACCAATCATAGTAAAAATTGTATTTGGGTTTGATGGATCCTGTGTCATTGGAATTCCGAAATATGACATTTGTCCTTCATCAAGAGTCAAAATCCAGTTAGATCCGTCATTAGTTGTTTTATAAATTTTATCATTCGGTGATGATTCAATTGCGATGATAAATGTTCCCGGAACTGCATCATTAAGAATTATACTTTTGATTTCCGATGAACCCGGCACTAATACACCTGTCATAGCAAAAGTTTCACCTCTATCCGTGCTTTTATAAATTTTATTGTCAGAACCATAGTAAACAATATTTGTGTTGTTGATATTGTAATCAATCGGTCCACCAAGACTGCTTCCACTTCTTTTTTGCGTCCAATGATACGGTGTTTGTGCAAAAACCAGGCTTGACAAAATACAATATACAATTGTTGCATAAAGATGCCTCATTATAACTCCTCATGTTTATGAATAATAAGTTTGCATTTACTTTATTGCACAATTGGTTATACTGTGAAAATAATATTTGATTAATTGTTTTATAAAAATCATACATAATATTATGGCGGAGTTTGTTTCTGAATATTCAGGATACTATTTCTGAACACTATATTCAGATCTTCTATCTCCGTGAATGAATCACCATTCAAATCTGTCGGAATATATCCAGTTACTCCGGAAATATTCTGCGAATAGACTAAATTCAAATCGGGTGTATTAATGTAACCATCCTGGTTTACATCTCCACCGAAAATACACCACTTACTTCCAACAAGTTTTAAATTATTTCCGAATGCTTTGTTCTGCCCGGTTGTAAAATCATAATTAAGTGTATTTGCAGAAAATGTTTGAGGGAGAGCACTCCACGTTTCAATCGCGTTTCTATGTTTGAGTATTATATAATATGGAATCCCATTTGATGTATTTGTGAATCTTGCTGTTCCCTGACCACTGCTGTTCAATAATATTTTAGTCTGATCAACTAATGAATAAGGAGAGGATGTATTTCTAAGTTCAATTGCTACTGAATCAGCAACCATAACTGACCCATCATAAAATCCTTCCAGCAAAGCAGTAAAAGATGTGATCTCAAAAATATTTGCAATCTGCATACTAACTGGAATTGTTATTGATGAATTAACAGGATCGTTACTCGTAATCAAAACATCCATCGTGTATAAACCGAGCGGATAATCTTCGGAGATGAAAGTCAAAACCACTTCAATTGAATTGCTGTTGTATATTCTTCCACTGCTAATATTGTTTGATAGCCAATCAGGATCAGATGATATTTTCACTGCAAGATTATTTGAAACGTAAGCAGAATTGTACGTGACCTGTAAACCATCTGTTCCATTTGAATTTTCAATTCCAACAGTTGCAGAGGTAAGAGTAGCATTCATATTATTATAGTATAACATTATCCTGCCGTTTTGATAAAGAACTACCTGGAATGTAAGTGAGCCGGTTGCGTTATACTTTTGCCAGTTTGTGAATTGAATATAAAATTTATCACCATCCGGTAAATAGTGAACAGTGCCTTGTGTTCTTCCATCAAGATCATCCCAGAACGGAGCGATTAAATTATTTGGTAATCCTGTTGCCGGTATCTGTGCATTAGTTATATACGAAGATGTTAAAGCATTGAAACTTATAAATCCGTTTGTACTTAAAAAAAGATTGTTGTATTGATTTCCGTAAAATTCAAACGGGAAACCGATTTGAATTGCGTTTGTCCATCCATCATCGAGCGATCCGTTTGGAAAAGATACTTGAACTGCCGAAGGATTTGCTGTGATATTGTACCACGTATATTGTGGACCGTTCGGATCATTGCTGTCGATCCACTCATAACCAAATAAATCAGGCCCTCCTTGTCCGTCAATGCTAACTCCATTATTTCCAGAATTATTTTCTTTATCACTAATATTTTCTTCCGAGTTAAAATCATAAATTTTTGGGAGTAGTTTTACATTAACCAATCCATCTGGGAATGTATTATTCTCCAATGAAACAGTAAAATCAAGAGTAGAAGGTAACACTGTTACGTTCGAAATAGTTAGCGTGTCTGTTTCAGTGGATTGCGGTGAAATTATTTTATTAATTGATAATGGAACTGCAGATATTTGCGGAGCAATCCAGGTTGTTCCTGAAATTGGATTTGAAATATTTGACCAATTACCCCACATATCACTTGACTTAATTGAAAAGTGATATGTAGTTGAAAAATTTAATCCCGTTACATTGAAAGTTTCAGTAGCACCTATTGTATCCGGTGTTCCTGCAAAGTTTAATGGAGTTGCATTATTGAAAGTTGTTTCATTGGTAATTGGATTCAGTGAATACCTGATATCATAATCAGTAATTCCATTTATGGTGGAATCATAAGGAACTGTCCATTGAAGAGTAAGTGAATTTGAAGTTGGATTAATGACTAATAGATTTGAAATCGGATCAGGCGGTGTTGTATCTGGAGTACCCAAAGATAAAAAAGCAGCATAAACATCTATCAAACCTGTTCCATAAGTATTGTCCTCACCTGCTGTTCCGAGATCTCTGGCAGTATTGTATAACGCTTCAAGAATTTGTCTTCCGGTAAGATTTGGAAAAGCTTGTTTTAACAAAGCAACTGCACCAGCAACATGCGGAGCTGCCATTGAGGTTCCGGTTGCTGATGTATATCCACCAGAACTATTACAAGAACGAACAGACGTTCCCGGAGCTGATACCTCAGGTTTAATTAACAACGAGCCTGTTCCTCCGCAAAGTGAAGGACCTCGGCTTGATGAACTTGTTATCGGGTCGTTTGATCCTGCAAGCCACGACGCACCATTAATATTTGCAACACAAAATACATTTACAGAATTCGTATTAATATTTTTTGGCTTTGTGATTGTCGAAGCACCAGATCCGTTGTTTCCCGCTGAAAATACAACTGCTATTCCTGCAGCTTCAACTGCATCGAGAGTGGTTTTGTAAATTCCTGAACACTCATTTGTGACATCAGGATCATACCAACTGTTGCTGATAACATCTGGCATATCGTCTGTTGTGGCTGGATTTCCATCCGGATTTATTGCCCATTGAAATGCAGCAATAGAATTTGAAGTATGCGGACTCGAGCAAATAGTTTTCGCTGCAATCCATTCTGCATTTATTGCGACACCCACTGTATCTGCGGTTGTTATTGATCTTCCGACCATTGTTCCCATTGTATGTGAACCATGATAATCACAATCATTTGGTGTTGTTGTTCCACCTGACGGATCAAACCAAGCCTGATTGTATGGAACGTGATTTCCTCGCCACTTGTATTGAAGTGCAGGATGTAGAAGCTGAACACCAGTATCAATTCCCATGACCAATCTTCCCTGTCCTGTGATTCCCATTGCCCATAACAAATGTGCATTAATTATTTTCACACCCGGTTCAACTGATTCAATACCTTCTGGTGCATTTTCAAAAACTTCGACCGGTTTATCCAATTCAAGTATTGCATCGAGATCAATTTGACTTACATCCATACGAAACATTAATTCATTAATTACATCAAGTTTTGCTTCCACCGCTATAAGATTACTTATCCAAAATGATTCGTATTTAAAAACTCTTCCCTGTGCTGATTTTTCATTTAAATAAGATATAAGATTTGTTTGTGTGTTTCTTGCTTTTTCTTGTAGTGCATTAATCAGTAGATAAGCTCTTTGCTGAATAGAGACTGATTCCCTGTAAAATTGTTCATCCATAGATATAACATCTACCTGATCCCGTAAGAGAACTATTACTTTAATATAATCTTCAGGATTTGCTTCAGACATTGCGTTTTGAAGTCTCGAACTCACTTCTACCTGGCTGTAGAGAAGTGATGATAATGATATATTCAATAATAAAAACAGAAGAAAAGATTTCATTTTACCCTCAGCATTTTGCACAACATAATTTTTTTGAAAATTAAAAATTATTCTACATTAAAATTATGGAGATATTTTTTGTATCCCCAGAGCATTGTTTATAAAAACAATATTTAAATCCTCAATCTCCTCTAAGTTATCGCCATTCAGATCTGTATTTACATAACCAGATAATCCGTTTACATTGTCTGAGAAAACCTGATTGACGTCTATCGAATTAACAAAACCATCCTGGTTTACATCACCACCGTAAATACACCATTTAGTTCCAACAAGTTTTAAATTATTTCCGAATGCTTTGTTCTGTCCGGTTGTGAAATCATAGGTTAAATTGTTAGCAATGAATGTTTGAGGAAGCGTGCTCCAGGTTTCAATCGCATTGCGATGTTTTAAAACGATATAATATGGAATCCCGTTATCTGCATTATAGAATCTGCCTGAACCTTGTCCACTGGAATTCAAAAAGATTTTTGTTTGATCTATTAATTCATACGGAACAGAAATATTTCTTAACTCAATGTTAACTGTATCTTCAACTGATGAAGTACCATTATAAAAACCTTCAATCAATGCTGTAAGTGATGTCAGTTCAATAGAATTAGCTGTGTAATAAAATATTTTTATATCGTCAACATACCATCCATCTTTCTCAACATAACCATCCGTTTTTAATTCAAACCTAATTTTAAATTGATTACTGATATAAGATGAGAGAGATATCTCTTCTTTAACCCATACAGTTTGTGTTCCGTCATAAAGAGGTTCTCCATTCGGTTGAAAAGAACCGGTTCCCGGATTTGTGTACTGACCATGCAAAGGAATCCAGGTTGCTCCGTTATTTGTACTTATTTCAACCTGACCGTAATCCCAGTTATTTTCAATATCAAATTTTGTGTAAAATGATAAACGAGGATTTGAATAACCAGTCAAGTTTATCGCGTTAGTAAGAGTCATAGTTATTGTAGAACTTGCAGCATAATTTCCTGATGGACTATCGGTATAAGAATTTGGTGGTGAATTATATGTTGCTGTTGTTATCGCCCATTTAGGTGCTGAAGCAGGTGTTCCGATTATCGTCCACAAGTTATTTGGATTATTTGTTGTATCAGCAAAAATGTATTCTGGTTTACCAACAATTAGAAATAATGTATCCTCACTCATTGTTACACCGTTTGTGTTAGCTTTTATTAGCAATTGAATTTGCGATTCTGCCTGAGCGTTTGATGATATCGTAAATGAAAGCGGTGATAAAACAGTTGATGTGTGTCTCGCACTAATTGAATCAAATGATGCATTGCTCACTGAAATGGTTGCATTAGTATTTAAAGAAGTCAGCTCAATAGTTACATTCGCTGCAGTTGATAATCCTTTATTCCTGAAAGTCGGATACATAATAATATTATCGCCTGGCATAAAATATTGTTTGCTGAAATTCGGATTTATCATTTCAACATAACCGCCGGCAATCCACGCATAATATAAATTGGGAAAAACGTTTTCAATTGCGAGCGGAAATATTTCTGATTGAGATGGCCAAAATCCTGTTGTTCCAACTTCAGGTGTCATTGTAAATATTTTCCCGCTATTTAAAACCGTATCTCCATCATAAAAATAATCATCACTGTTTCCGCGTGTGCTATAGTTTACAGTTTGCAAATCAGTACCATAAGTATAATTATTATAGAAAGTCATATCAGAAGCATATTCCCTGAATGTTAATGAATCAGGTGTTTCATGGTCTAAAGCACCATAAGGATAGATGAGGTAGTTGCCATAAGTGTGGTAGTTGAGTGCATTCTTAATTTTCCTTGATGCAAGAAAATTCTTAATATTATTTGTTTCAGGTTCTGAGAATGGTGCTGTTCCTCTGTAAGTATCACTTGATGGAGTTGTACTCGAACCACCATTTGGTGCATTCCAGTAAGAATAGGGTCCATAATTTCTGTTTAAGTCCACACCATAACTTCCACCATTATTTCTCCTGTTCTTCCGCCACATACCACCACCTGAAGGATATGTACTCCGATTATATTCGTAGCCATCAGGATTTACAACTGGAATAAAATATAATTCACGATTATTCACAAGATATTGCACTGCGGGATCGGTGTTATAATTTTCCAGCAAATAGTACATAAAGTAAATCATCTGCATCATACTTTCAGGTTCTCTTGCATGATGAAGAGCGGTGTACAGAACCTCTGGCTCATTTTCATCTACTCCGGGGTTATCAGAAATCTTAACCATATAAGTAGGTTTGCCCTCAATTGTATTTCCGATTGAAACTTTTGATGTTATCAGATTAGGAAAGAGAGATTTCATACTATCAAGTTCTGCAACTACTTCAGCAAGAGTATAAAACCCACCCATAGAACCAAATCCAAATCCTCCAACATTCATTTCTGTTTTGCTTTGATTAATGAACGCAGATTTTTGTTCATCAGTTAATTTTGGAATTTTGCTGTAATATCCATACCAGTCATCAATAAGGATTTCATATCTGAAACCGGTAGTCTGCAATAAACCAAATTCATTATCATTCAGAAAGACGATGATTGAATTATCTCTTGAAAAGTTCAGATGATCGAATTCTAATCCTGAATTTAAAAGTTTTTCGATATCAGAAGAACTATTCAAATAAATTTGAACCTGTTTATAATTCTGCGCAGATAGAGTCTGAGCAAATATTAAAAGAAACAGCAAAATGAAAATATTTTTCATAACTCGATTTTGTTTAAGCAATCAAAAATCTTTTACGGTTTTATTCTGTGAATTCCCAAAACATTATTTCTGAACACAATATTCAGATCTTCAATCTCGGTAAGTGAATCACCATTTAAATCTGTCGGAATATATCCTACTGCCCCGAAAATATTCTGTGTATAAATTGAATTCAAATCTGTTGCATTAACAAAGCCATCCTGATTAATATCACCGCCATAGATACACCATTTAGTTCCGATAAGTTTTAAATTATTTCCGTACGCTTTGTTCTGTCCTGTTGTAAAATCATAAATCATTGTATTTGATGAAAATGACTGAGGTACAGCGCTCCATGTTTCAATCGAATTGCGATGTTTTAAAACTATGTAATATGGAACTCCGTTAACTGCATTATAGAATCGGGCAGAACCTACTCCAGTACTGCTCAAAAATATTTTAGCCTGATCAACGATTGCAAAAGGTGCAGATGTGCTGCGAAGTTCTACTGTTACTGTATCCGGTTTCATTGTCGAACCATTGTAAAATCCTTCAATCAATGCTGTGAAAGAAGTTATTTCAAGATACTCATTATCAAAGCCGAATGTTGCATAAACCGGCAGATGGTCGGATGCATAATGTAATGCATCTGCAACCTGCTGACTTACAACAGCATTTGGCGGTTTGTTGATTGAATCATTAAAATGATTACCATCATTTCCATACGTTACGAATGAACCCGGATAAAAAGTAATTCCTCCGCTATTAAGAATTTCTTGTGACATTAAAATCATATCAAATCTATCATCCAATCCTCCTGTTGAGCCACCACCAAAATTTCTTATTCGGGTTGATTGTGTGTGGTAAGAATCGAATGCCCCATTATTATTCCATTGCCCAACAAGATTTAGAGGGTCAATAAAATAACCATCTTGAGTCTGGTTAAGCAATTTCTGAAAAGCCATTTCATTCGAATTATATATATTGAAATCACCGACCACAATAAAGTTAGAATTTGGCGGAAGCGAATTAGTTCGTTTTCTAAGACTATCAACTTCAGCCATTCGCTGGATACTGTCCGCTCCGGAATCACCTGCTTTTAAATGAACCGAATAAATAATAATTGTATCACCTGTTGCATTATGTCTGAGTCTGAATTCATTTATATCACGAAGCGTGGTCGAGATTGGTATGTTACTCAAAAAAGTAAATATACTGCTCTTATAAAAAATTGCATTATCAGTATCCATTCCATTAATAAATGTTCCTGCTGCATATCCGGAAGAAACTCTGTTCAGTACCCGAACAAGGAAACCGTTTACACCAGTCACCGAAGTCATTTCCTGGCATACAAGAATATCTGGCTGAACGTTTGAAAATATTGTTCTGAAATATGGATTTCTTACAAGTGTATCGGTTAACACAAAATTCAGCATATTGTAAGACATAATTGTATGCTGATTTTGACTAAGTACAATATTAGTAAATAGTAAAAATGGGAGAAATATTTTTAGAAATTTTCGCATGGGGTACCGCATAATTATTTGAGAAGGATCATTTTTTTAGATTGAACAAATGATTGTCCTGAAAGTTTTGAAGAATTGTTAACTCTAAGTTGATAGAAATATATTCCACTCGTCAAAGCTGAGCCTTGATGGTTTGAAAGACCTTGCCTACCTGCAGGCAGGTTCTGTCCGCCATTGGCGGATTCGTTGGAATGACTGCTGAATTCAACTTCGTAAATGCCAGCAGGTTTTTCTCCATTAATTAGTATAGCAACTTCATTTCCAAGTACATCATAAACAGTAAGTGTTACAACACAGCTTACTGGTAACTGAAAACTGATTATTGTAGTTGGATTGAAAGGATTAGGGTAGTTCTGTTCTAATTTAAATTCTGATGGTAACACACTTTCATTTGCCGCATCTGCTACAATATTATTATAGTAAACAAATAATTTCAGTTGATTGAAAACTTCGAAATTATTTATTTGATAAGTTCCACTACCTGCAATCGGGACATTAATAAAAGTGCCGTTAATTAAATCCTGCACGAGCCCTGTAATTTCGTCTGGTAAATTCCATTTGAAATACATTTCCGTCGTACCCAGCATACTCTGATATCTGAATCTGTGTTCAACGGTTCCTGAGTAGGGAAATCCCGGCGCATTTCTGTAATCAAGCCAGGAACTGAATGAACCATTAAATCCATTTTCAGGAAGAATCCATCTTACATCGAATGCACCGGTTGGCGGATACGGAGGAAGATCACTTTCACCAAGAAGAAAATCTATTCCATTCGTTGCTGTTTGATCCAGTCCGAAATACAGAATTTTTTGACCGCCGGTATTATCATAAATCTCGAAAGGAATAGACACTTGCGCCTCAGCTTGACAATAAGCAATGCTGCTGAAGAAAATAACAAATAAGAAAACCATAGTGCAAAGCAGGATATTTTTTATATGGATTATCATTTTAAAAATATCATTTTCTTTGAAGAAATAAATTTGTTCGCTCTTAATTCATAAATATAAATACCGCTATCAATGTCGGTGGCGTTCCATTGGTAGCTGTATCTTCCTGCTTCCAATGTTGTGTTCACTATTTCATCTACCTTCTGTCCCAATGTGTTGTAAATTGTCAAAGTTACTTCCGATGCTTCAGGCGAATCAATACCTACTTTATAAATGGTAGTTGCGAATTCACCATATCGATCAAGTGTTGCATAATAATACCATCCATCACCTGACTGAACAAAACGGTAGCCATTCTCTGTTTCCATCCAGTAGAAGAATTCATCACCCCAAATTCTTCCAATGAATGTTTTTTCATCCGGTTGTTGTAGCTCATTCATTCCTGTGTCAAACGGGGCAGACTTTAGAGTTGTGTAGTTCAATAAAATCAGTAATACTACAAACAGAATGTATAACAACTTTTTCATTTTTCTCCTCCTGTTATTTGATTATTAATAATTTTTTAGTTATGAATTTTGTTTCTGTTTGCAATTTGTAGAGATAGATTCCTGATGGTAAATTGTCAGATGATAGATTAACTTCGTGAAATCCTGCGCTAACGAAATCATCTGCAATTGTTTTAATTAGCTCACCTAAAGAATTATAAATTTTTATAGAAATCTTTCCTTCTTTGGGAATTGAATAACTAATATTCGTGATTGAATTAAAGGGATTGGGGTAGTTTTGGTATAGAATTATTTCTGTTGGAAATATCTCTTGATCTTCTTGAGGAATTGAAGTAATAATCTCGCCCAAGTATCCATACTTATTAACTTGCTGCGCAATTATTGTAAATTGATTTATCGGACCAATGGTTATAAAACCACCTTGCCCATCGGTTGTATTCTCATATGCTATTGCAGGATAAGAAACTACAATGCCATTGTCATCCCACAGGATATTACCAAGAGTATCGTACATTTGGCTCATTGTGGAAGACGCAATTGTTGCATCATTCCATATTAAAATTGTTCTGCCAGAATCTGATGGAATAATATACGGACTGCCTATCGGAGTATTTCCACTAATCTCAATGCTGCCATTCGAAAATAATTTGCTCCCATCAAATCTCAACGCTTGAAATTGAGCAATTCGGTTTATTCCATTTTTTGTACCGCTCCACCCATAATAGTAATAACCACTATTAAATTGTATTCTTAATTCTGTATTTATATAGAGACTATCCGCAATCTCAACATAAGGTTCCTGCCAGAGGTTGTTACCGAGTGAGTCTTTTCTCTGTGCTACAAGCTTTATATTGTTTATACTGCCTGTTTTTCCGCTTAATACTAACCCTCCTGCCTGATCAGGTACCATATTTCCAAGCGTGATGCTATCACTTCTTGCTATCTCTCCATTATTCCTTATCCTGTATAAATTTCTGTTAACCTGTGCATAGTAGTTACCATCGCTTGCTCTTACTACTTTTATACTGGTACCCGTATTGATTAGAAATATACCTGTTTCACTCCAAACTCTCCGACCAAACCTATCAATTCTATTCATTAAGATTCGCTCATCGTAGTTTTGCCATACAATTACGCAGCCTCCATCTCCATCGCTGACTAATCCACCTTGTCCGTGATTAGTTTCTTCTGTTGTTACTCTTACACCTGTTTGCCCCCATAAAAAATTGCCAGCGCTATCAACTTTCTGTACTCTAACTCTGCTGGTAAAATCTGTTCCAACAACTTGGTTATCATCATAGCTTACAATTACTCCGCCTTCACCATCCTCAATTATTTGCGCCTGCCATTGTTCAGGTAGTTCACCAAGTATTTGTTTTTTATCGCCCCAAGGTTTGTATCCATATTTATCCAGTCTTTCGACAGCTAGCTTTTGCGGATAAAAACTTCCATAGTTGTAAGTTATATAGCATCCACCCGCACACTATCACTAACAATATGCGGATCCAGCCAACAGCAACAACAAGATTGTTGTTTGGGTCAGTGGACCATTGGGCGTTTATTACATATGCAGTTATTAAAATCCAAATGTATATGTAATGTGTTCTCATAGTCATGCAAATAAATAAATCATTTTAAACAACATTTATTTTAAAAATATCATTTTCTTTGAAGAAATAAATTTGTTCGCTCTTAATTCATAAATATAAATACCGCTTGCAATGTCGGTGGCGTTCCATTGGTAGCTGTATCTTCCTGCTTCCAATGTTGTGTTCACTATTTCATCTACCTTCTGTCCCAATGTGTTGTAAATTGTCAAAGTTACTTCCGATGCTTCAGGCGAATCAATACCTACTTTATAAATGGTAGTTGCGAATTCACCATATCGATCAAGTGTTGCATAATAATACCATCCATCACCTGACTGAACAAAACGGTAGCCATTCTCTGTTTCCATCCAGTAGAAGAATTCATCACCCCAAATTCTTCCAATGAATGTTTTTTCATCCGGTTGTTGTAGCTCGTTCATTCCGGTGTCAAATGGTGCTGAATTCAAATTATTTCCATTGAAGAAAATAAAAACTGCTAACAATCTTTTTAACAAATTTTTCATTATACTTCCCATCATTTAATGATTGTTAATTTTTTAGTTAATACCTTTAAACCTGTTTCCAGAGTGTACAGGTAAATTCCAGACGATAAATCATTCGAATAAAATGTCAACGTGTAGGTACCAACATATTGATATTCATCTGAAAGTATTTTTAGTTTCTCACCGAGAATGTTGTAAAGTAAAATTCTTACCTGACCTTCTTTTGGAATTTGGTATTTTATAATTGTAGAATAGTTGAATGGGTTAGGATAGTTCTGAAACAAAAATGACTCGCCAATAACAATTTCCTCACTTTTACTTTCTGAAACAGTAATTATTTCACCAAGAATTCCTTTTGAACTTACCTTAAACACTCGAATTCCAAAATCTGAGTTATAATACCCTACACCAATTGCTCCACCAGCACAGTCAGTTGTTGTGTTTAAATAATTTAGTTCCGGATAACTCAATAGAACTTGATTTGAATTCCATTTCAATAATCCCAGAGTATCGATCTTCTGCCCAAATGTACCGACAAAGGTATTTGTATAATTACTTATGAATAAACACGAACCTGAATCAGATGGAATTATAGGAATATGTGTTGTTCCACCAGGATTATCACTTAGAGAAATTGAACCTTCGTTAAATAATAACGTTCCATTGTGTCTAATCCCTTGAATTTGTAATATTTCATTATCACCATTCTTCCTACCCATCCAACCATATAAATAATATCCACGATATTGAATAATACTTAGCATGGTATTTATATGAAGGCTATCAGCAATTTCAACATAAGGTTCCTGCCAAAGGTTGTTGCCAAGTGAATCTTTTCTTTGCGCTACAAGCTTTGGTATCATTCCATTCCATACTTTACCGCTCAATATTACTCCACCTTCTGGATCCGGTACTGGATAACCAAGCGTAACGCTATCTCGTCTAATTATCGTCCCATTTTGGCTTATCCTGTATAAATTTCTGTTAACCTGTGCATAGTAGTTACCATCGCTTGCTCTTACTACTTTTATACTGGTACCCGTATTAATTAAAAATATACCTGTTTCACTCCAAACTCTCCGACCGAACCTATCAATTCTATTCATTAAGATTCGCTCATCGTAGTTTTGCCATACAATTACGCAGCCTCCATCTCCATCGCTGACTAATCCACCTTGTCCGTGATTAGTTTCTTCTGTTGTTACTCTTACACCTGTTTGCCCCCATAAAAAATTGCCAGCGCTATCAACTTTCTGTACTCTAACTCTGCTGGTAAAATCTGTTCCAACAACTTGGTTATCATCATAGCTTACAATTACTCCGCCTTCACCATCCTCAATTATTTGCGCCTGCCATTGTTCAGGTAGTTCACCAAGTATTTGTTTTTTATCGCCCCAAGGTTTGTATCCATATTTATCCAGTCTTTCGACAGCTAGCTTTTGCGGATAAAAACTTCCATAGTTGTAAGTTATATAGCATCCACCCGCACTATCACTAACAATATGCGGATCCCAGCCAACAGCAACAACAAGATTGTTGTTTGGGTCAGTGGACCATTGGGCGTTTATTACATATGCAGTTATTAAAATCCAAATGTATATGTAATGTGTTCTCATAGTCATGCAAATAAATAAATCATTTTAAACAACATTTATTTTAAAAATATCATTTTCTTTGAAGAAATAAATTTGTTCGCTCTTAATTCATAAATATAAATACCGCTTGCAATGTCAGTTGCGTTCCACTGGTAGCTGTATCTTCCTGCTTCCAATGTTGTGTTTACTATTTCATCTACCTTCTGTCCCAATGTGTTGTAAATTGTCAGAGTTACTTCCGATGCTTCTGGCAAATCAAACTTTATTGTCGTTGATGGATTAAATGGATTCGGATAGTTTTGTTCTAAACTATATGCTTCCGGTATTTCTCCTTCTTTCTCTATCTTCAGCTTATTGACTGATTCATTATTTATTATT
This sequence comes from Ignavibacteriota bacterium, assembly GCA_013285405.1. Taxonomy (NCBI): domain Bacteria; kingdom Pseudomonadati; phylum Ignavibacteriota; species Ignavibacteriota bacterium. The sequence goes on from CP053446.1 coordinate 3,605,605, forward strand.
ATTTCTTCGCCATCTATTACTCTGTGACTTCCTGCTTCCTCTCCATTCACTATCTCTACCAATCTATATTCTACCCCATTCTTCAGGTTTGTAATTTTTATTCTTATCGGATATTCTCTCGCCTGTATCTTTATTTCTGCTTCTTCATTTTCTGTTAACCTGTAATCGTCTTCCAGTCTTGCATCAAACACTCCTGCCGGCGGTACTGGAGGCAGACTATAACTTTCACTTCCTATTCCACCTGTCAGTTTTCCGTTAAAGTACAACCTCTGCGTGTTGTTCTCTCTGTCCGTTATTTCTATCTGACTGAATTCTTTTGTGTTTTCTGTTATTTTTTCTAATTCATCATTTTCTTTCATCACTACATTGATGCAGCTTATTGTTATCGTCCCCGGTCCGTTTGCCTTTATCCAGTATCCTTTCGTTATATCTATCGAACTTGCATTTACATAACTCCCTGTGTATCCATACAATGTCCCCGGTACTATTATTCCTCCCGGATCACTCACACTGCTCAACGGCACGTTGCAGTTCGGTCCTCCTATTATATTCCAGCCTGTGTTCAGACTTAATATAACTTCTGTTCTGTCTGTTCCACATACCTGACTTATCTGTGACGATGGAAACTTCAACCAATAACCCATTCCATTCAATATATTCTCTGTTGTATAATATGAACCTGCATATCCGTATAACGTCCCGGATATTGCCGTTGGAAACAATGTCAGATAGTTGTGGTTAATTACATCTATTGGAAGACTCAACAGATTCCATCCGTTGATTATATTATAATTATTACATATCTGGTAGTTGTATTTTATCTGAAGATGACCCAAACCTATCACGTCTGTATAATGATTCGTTGTTCTCATATTTACGTTTACCATATTTCCGTTTATCGGATCTACTAGATGAAAATATCCTGCTGCCGGAAGCTGTGCTGGATTCCAGCTTATGCTTGCTGGTGAACAGTCACTGGCTGGTGTGTATAGTAATGACCAGATTCTTTCTGAGGATGTATTTGTTGCCCGGATATCTGTGAACCAATGTTCGCTGCAACTGAGAAATCTTCCGTCGAAAGCTCCTGCCGGAGGAGGAGGCGGTGCTGATACATCTAATCCAACGTCATAACAATCCGTTGCGCCTGGTGCTGTCCCAAATTCCAATGGAACCTGATTCATACAATTATCAAATACTAATATGTTTACTCCGAAGTCAAGTGCTGGAACTACCACCTGTATTGATGCAGTCCGGCGGTGAACAGGAGTTCCATTTGGACCTTTGCCTTCAATATTTATCGTATAGTTTCCTAGAGTAACATTTCCGGAAGTCCTTATTCTCATTGTGACAGTTCCCGGGAATGAACTTAAAGTATTGCCTTGAGGAAAATCAATGATGAAAGAACCACTCGGTGGATTCGGTGTTATATTCGCAGAAAATATTGCCGTTGAATTATAGAGCTTCACTCCAGGTACATTAATAAATATAAATGCGCTATCATTATTGGAAACAATAGTTGAATTTGGTGGAGAAACTTTCATCGCAAAATCCGGGAAGTAAGCAACGTAACTTCCAAAATCTCCGAATCTGAAATCACTCCACATCATCATCGCCTGGTTATTTGTTGAAACGATAGCATCATAATCACCCTGATAACGTGGGGTTCCACCACCACCACAAGTTGAACAGTCAATTCTCATTTTTTGATTTGATATTCTTTGATTCGCTGCCCATGTGACACCGCCATTATCAGAATAACTTGCATATATATATGCACTGTCACTTGTTGGAGTATCCCTTGTATCCATCCATTTAACATAAAGTCTTCCTGTGGATTTATCACACCATATTGAAGGATGCCATTGATGATTTACAGTTGTATTCAGGTCGTCATTCACTCTGATTGCCGACGACCAGGTTGTTCCTTGATTCGTAGAATACCTGCAAAAAATATCTGGTTTGTTTCCGTTACCTGAAGGGGTGTTTGAAGCATAAATACAATACAATCTTCCTCTGTATGTTCCATTACTTTGATCCGCAGCGATGAATGGATATGGTCTGGTTCTCATATTCTGAACAGAATTTCTTCCATTAACATTAGTACCGACATAGTTAGCAAAATTCTGTGCAGATTTTTGTGTAAAGTTTAAGCCGCCATTTGTTGACACATAAAAAGTATAAGTAGAGGCGAATGAACTTCCTGAATTTGTAACAACATAAACAGCTCCGCCATCTGTTGAACCGTTTGGTCCGATACAAACCATCATACCTGGCAATGTTTGTGTAGAAAAAGTTGCAGTCGTTGTCCAGTTAGCCCCAAAATTTGTGGAACGCGCAAAGTTACCGGGAGTCATAGTTGTATAAACATAATTTGCATACGGACCATTTGTTTGATCTGCTGCCATCCAGTTTTTATCATTCCCGGATATTGCCGTAACCGATGCAGACCATGTTGCTCCATTGTTTGTCGATCGCATTACCTTACATCCGGTAACACTTCCAAACATTGTTTCATAGTACAAATTACCAGCACCATCATAAGCAGTACAGGGATCGCCATCTGCTGGTACACCAAATGCAGGTGATGAACTTATCCAATTAAAACCATCTGTAGTTCGCCATGCATTATTAATATTGTATGCCCCAAAATATTGAATCGGATTGTTTGGATTTTGTGAAAGATGCGGTTCAGCGAAATCTACTCCAAGATTAAAATTATCATAACCATTAATATCTGTAATTACATCCTCTTCACTATCAGAATAATTAATATTTTCAAGCCACTCCCGCGGAACGTGATCAATCAAAGGATTATCACCCTGAGGATAGACTCCAACAGAAATAAAAGTAACCCACAAAACAGTTAATAAAGTTATTCTAACTAAGAAGCTTAAAATATTATTCATTTAATACACATTGATGAATTGAAAAATTTATATACCATTATTTGAGCAGTATCATCTTCTTAAATAATTTAAAATCGTTCGCTCGTAATTCGTAGATGTAAGTTCCATTAGGAAAATTTTCCGCCCGCCAAACGTAACTATATCTTCCTGATTCAAGTGTTGTGTTTACTAATTCAGCTACCTTCTGTCCTAATGTGTTGTAAATCTTCAGTGTTACTTCTGCTGCTTCTGGAAGCACAAAACTTATTGTGGTTGAAGGGTTGAATGGGTTTGGGAAATTCTGTTCTAATAAATACTCTACTGGAGTAAAGCTCGTCAACTCAACCGGAACAATATAATCTGTATTCTTTAGAATTTTTCCTTGTGACCCAGAAATCAATCCAGCATGGTTTTCAGTAAATAAAATTTTATACAGCGAAATATTTGCACCACCATTGAAATCACTAATCCATGATGATCCCGCATTTGTACTTTTGTAAATTTGTTCAGGCGAACCAACCACAAAGGAATTCTGTGCATCAATAATATGAACATCGGACAACGACACTATGTTATTTACTGTGTTGAATGTCCAATTTGTACCGCTGTCAGTTGTCACAAGTACTTTACCGCTATCACCACAGACTAATCCATAATTTTCATCAAAGAAATCAACCCCGTAAAATTGTTGTAACAGAGTACCTGAATAAACTTCAGTCCACAAAAAACCACCGGAAGTTGATTTATATATTTTCTGATCACCTCCAACGATGAAAAGATTTGTGTCATCTGCATAACATATATCTTCGACGCTTCGTTTTACTCCATAAGTTGAGTCCCAACTTATTCCACCGTCAGATGTTCGATAAACTGATTTTGGATAGCTGATAACAACTCCATTATTGTCATCATAGAATTTAATGTTATTGAAATACCACAACTTTGAATCAATCATTAAAGATTGCCAGGAGGCTCCTCCATCTGTAGTTTTCATCAAAAAGTTCTGATACCCGCCTGCATATCCGACATTTAATGATGTAAAATAAACTGCTTTTAAACCTGGAAGAGTATCTACAGAAATTTTCATCCAGTTTGATCCTCCATCTGTAGTTTTAAGCACAATGCCATCGCCATTGAAAATTAGAGTAGATCCTACAGCAAAACCTACGTTACTTTGCCCGGGTGGAAAGCTCATATCAAATATATGGACCGGAAATCCGGTATCAATCCATTGCCAACCCTGTGCATTAATATTTTGAATAAAGATCAAAAATAAAATTGACGTTATTACTAATTTTTTTTTCATTTTATCTCCATAATCTTTTATGACTATAAATTTTATTTAAGAAGTATCATCTTCTTTATTGCGCAAAACTTTTCAGTTCTTAATTCATATATATACATTCCTGTTGCTACTCCACTTGCATTCCAGTTGTATTGATATCTTCCGGCTTGTAGTGATGTGTTTACAAGTTCTGCTACTTTTTCTCCCAATGCATTGTAGATACTTAGTTTTACATTTGCCATCTCCGGCAATGAGAACTCGATCATCGTGCTTGGGTTGAATGGATTCGGATAGTTCTGTTCAAGTGAATATACTGTCGGTAACAGTTCTCCTGATACCATCAGCTTCTCTATCGTTGATTCACTGATTTCTATTGATTCTCCATCCTTCAGATTTTCATTCAGCTTCTTGCCGCTCTCATCCATCAACCTGATATCCATTCCTTCTACTCTTACTGTCAATGGATATACTACTCCGCTCATCTCTATCGTCTTCACTGAGCTGCTCAGGTCTTCGGCTATTCTTCCACTCTCGTATCTGAAGTCATACATTCCTGCTGGTGGTGCTGGTGGTAATTCATACTGTCTTAAGTCAACCTGTCCATTCACTGCATACAGTGTGTAGCTTACTCCTGCTGCATCTGTTATCACTATTCTTCCCCAGTTCTCAGGGAAGTATTCTACTGGTTTGCTGTCTTTAGCAAACGATTCTGGTATGATTATCTGTCCTGCGCCTGTCAACTTTATCCAGTAACCAAATCCTGGATCTATTGTTGTTGCTACAGAATATCCACCTGAATATTTGTAGATCGGACCACTCTGTAGTCCTGGTGGATTTGTTGATACGTTCGCTGCTGTTACAATCAATTCATATCCGCCAATCATATTCCAGCCAATAGCTCCTGTTAATGGATCGTGTGCAACTACTTGCAATCCACCTGCTGGCCATTCATCTCCTGTATTATAAGTCTGAGCTCCGTTATTCTTCATCCAGTATCCTATTCCAGGTGTTGCTGTGGTTACTGTTTGATATCCAGCATTATATTTATAAACTTCTCCAACTCTGCCTGGCCACCAATTTGCTACTCCCATTCCATTCGGATTTGTTCCCGGTACTGATACCATATTCCAGCCATTGTTCACTGATACACTTAACTGAAAAGTATTATTAATATTCTCAACAACCTGAATAGTACCTTCAAATGGGATTACATTTCCTCCGCTTGCAGTAATATTTAATGAACCTATAACTGAAGTGGTAACATCAAGCATCAAAGTACCGTTAGCTGATGTAATTCCAACTACGTAAACATCTGCACCCGAAATACAGACTAATAAATTTGCAACAGGTAAACCACTTCCTGCATAAGTAACTGTTATTTGCGGATGACTTGATCCAATTGCTATAGTATCAGTATAACTCACATTTATGTTTTTCGGTGTATCTTTCCAAATGTGCAGGCTGGGGTCGCCAAGTATGTTATAAATCCGATAATGATAACCAACATAGGGATCCGTTCCTCCGAAAACTTCGTACATATAAAATTTGCCACGAAGAAGTGCTTCACCGGGACTTTCTAATCCTTCATTAAACATTCCCACATAAATTCCTTTATCAAGCTGATTATTATAGGCTGTATGGGTATTAGAAGTTGGTCCAATAAAACTGCAGGCACCTCTAGGAGAGTTTTCATCACCGATTTCCAACCAGGCTTCACCAAAACTATTATTACCGCCTGCAGTCCAGTTTGCAACTCCACATCCAATGCTTGTGACAAAAGTATTTTTTTGTCCGTTTGTTAACGCATTAACTTCGGATGTACTATATGGAAAACAATCAGCCCACCATTGAGTGTACCATCCTTCACCTCTGTAATTTAACCATCCTCGCCCGGCATTAATCATATTGGAAATAGTTGTTACATTTCCGGGACAGGGGTAACCGTTATACATGGAATCTACGGAAATAAAATTTCCGCTTGTCAACATTATTTGAGCCGTAAATCTTTTCGTTTGTATCTGAGATTCGTAAGCATTGTTTGAACAGACAAGTGCTTTCCTGAACCAATTTGGATCAGCTGTATAAGGTACTTTTTCATAATTTATTAATTTATTTCTTATGTTACGCAACTTGCTGCTGCCCTGATTAGTAAACCTTCCAATTAACATTTCCGGGAAAAAATCGCTGCCTGTAATTTGTACGAAATAATCGTCGTATGGAAATGTCCAGCCATCTAAAGTTATATTTTGATGCGGTGCAACTCCATTATCACCAACGATTAAGATATGAGTTGGCGGAGCAGGCCATGTGCTATATGCGGTTGTGATATAATTCTTAATCGGAACAGGATTAGATCCTGTTGCACCAATCTCACTGAATTTGACTACTTTTATAAATGTTCCTGTTTTATGGTTCCAATCAGCATAAGGTTGAAAACTTGTGACAAAAGAATCCGGCATGAAGCAAATCATTTTATCAATTCCCAGAACGTCCCCATTGTACTCTCTTTGCAAAACTTGCTGGTAATTAAAAATTATACTTCTATACAAACGATCGAAAGATGGAGATATTGGTTTTTGTGGACTCAGTTTTGGATTTACACCTACACCATCACCATACTTAATTTTAACAGTAATAGAAGTCAGTGCTTCAATTTCTTTTTTTGCAGGTGAATATCTTATAGGAAAAATTGATACGCGCGCAATACGAAAATCTCTGAAAATTACAGGGTCTTCTATTCGGACAAATTCAGAAGGATAAATATTATCTGAGTTATAAGCAGCAAAATTTTCTACAAATTGAGTTTCAGGTTTTCCTTCTGACCAGTTTTCTCTGACAGGCGGAATATTAATACTTTCAACTTTTTGAATATTACTTATTTCAATGACTTCAAAACTAATTGAACCTTGATCTGGTATCGCTAATAATTTAGCTATGTGCGGGATTTCCGGTAAGCCAATTTCATTCGATATTCCAAGAGAACCAAGTTCAATTGATTGATACGTTTTACTTTCTGAATTGAACTCTCTGATCCTGAAACCAGAAAGATCGACTTTTAAGATTGTTTCGGATCGATCATCACTAATTATTTTCACAACTGGTGGTGAATCAGGAATTGAATTTTCAGTGAGCGAAACCCATTGTGCACGGGAGAAGTGATTGAAAGACAAAACGAGTAAAAACAGCAGTAGATGTTTTTTCATTTTTGGAATCCTTAGTTATTGGAAATTATTTTGAATTATGTTTTAATAAAATATTAATTGATTTCATGAAATTTTATTTAATAAAATAATTTTGAACATATTACAAGGAAAAATATCTAATTGTTGCCCATATAATTACAATAATTTTCAAGCACAATTTATAAGCAAATATGTGCCAATCCTTGACGATTAATTTTTCGTCAACAAATTAGATATTCAGTAATGATACTTTGAATAATTTTAGCGCTAAACGGATAAATTAATAACAATAATTCTCAAATGAATACTTCATGAATTGCTTACGAGGGAATAGCTGAGAATTTTTTTTCAAAAATTTTCGTAATAACAATCTCCCTCACTCTGCACAACTCAATAATAATAAGTGCCCCGCCAGGATTGACGGAGCGCTTACAAGAAATCATTATTTTATTAACAACATCTTCTTAACTGAAACAAAGTTATCAGCTCTTAATTCATAGATATACATGCCTGTTGCCACTCCACTTGCATTCCAGTTGTATTGATATTTTCCGGCTTGCAGTGATGTGTTAACCAACTCTGCAACCTTTTCTCCTAATGAATTGTAAATCGATAAGTTTGCATTTGCAACTTCTTCAGGCAGAGAGAACCCGATAACCGTACTTGGATTGAATGGATTGGGGTAGTTCTGTTCGAGTGAGTACACAGTCGGCAAAAATTCAACCGACACCAAAAGTTTATTCAATATCGGATTATCGATTACTAGATCTTCTCCATCTTTCAGAGTTATATTTAAATTCTTTCCACTCTCATCCGTCAACCTGATACCCATGCCTTCTGCTCGCACTGTTAAAGGATATGTTACTCCTGCCATATCTATCGTCTGCATTGAATTGTTGATATCCTCCGCTATCCTTCCGCTTCCAAATCGAATATCAAATGAACCGGCTGGAGGTAACGGTGGTAGTTCGTAAAGGTTCAGATCAACATCACCGTTTACAGAATACAATGTAAAATTTTTCCCGGCTGCATCGATAAAAGTAATTCTTCCCCAATCATCTTTAAACCATTCTATAATTTCATTATTACTTTTTAATGAAGCATCAGGAATAATTATTTGCCCATCTCCTGAAAGTTTTATCCAGTAACCATTTCCGGGTTCTAAATTTGATGTTGTAAAATAGCCGCCAGAATAACCATAGACTGGTCCATTTATTAATCCGGGCGGGATTGTTGTTAAACCTGCAGCAGGAACAATTTCTTCATAAGCCCCGAATATATTCCAACCATTTGAAGCGTTGATTGGATCATGACGCACGATTCGTATTCCTTCAGCCGGCCATTCATCACCAGTATTATAAGTGTTTGAACCAAGGTTTTTCATCCAGTAACCTTTTCCTGGAATCAAATTAGTCGTAGAAAAATATCCTGTACCAGGAACATATCTCCAGACGTTTGCCGCCGGATCTCTGTGTGACCACCAGCTATCCACGTTTTGTGCACCAGGAAGCAATCCAGGTATTGAAATCATATTCCATCCATTTTCAATATCCAATGATAGCTGAAAAGTTGTAACACCAAGAAAAGAATATATTACTCTCAAATAGGGTTTGTTAGCTTCTGCCCATCCATGGAATTTTACGAAGTAGTTAGTACTAAAATCAAAATCAACAATTCCTATTGCGAACCAATTTTTTGATAATGCATTTTGTAAATCTACCGTAACCGTTGAGCCTAAAGTTCGTGTGATCCAATTATTATTTAAATTACCTGATTCAAGGTTATAGCTGTACGCAATACCTTGACCTGAATGAGTACTTACCTGATTAAAAATTGTTGATGCAGGATCAGTTATCGGATTGACATTTCCCATTGGAGTTATTGACCAATAAGGCCAGCTATTTTCATATAGGTAACCATTAAATATCACAGAGTTTATAGTTACATTATTAGGAATAGCACTTATATCAAATGCCATCCATCCAAGCTCAGTGTTATAACTATTGACCAAACTTATCTGTGTCTTGCTTGATGTATTACAGGTTCCGGTCCAGTTGTTTAAATTTTGCGGGTACACATCCATAGTATCAATAATTATATTGGTATCCTGAACTGTAGTAAATGTCCAGAGAGGACTTTGAACTTCGCAAGTATCATCTTTGCTTACGATGTACCAACCATATTGAGTAGCATAGTTCAAAGTTCCAAGCGGCCAGGAAGATATAATGGGTCCGTCATAAAGCTTGAGTAATCTGTTATCAGGTCCAAACCAAACTTCAACGAAATCTGTTGCTGCACCATTGTTCCAGCCAAGATTAATTCCTGAAACCTGGATATTAGCTTGTAAGTCTGGTGGATTTGGATTTGAAGCTGGTTCAACCGGGCAAGGATCACCTTTATATCCATTAAGTCGAAAAGACATATCATAATATGGTGTAGATCCAACATTACAATTTGTTAATCTATATCCCCATGAAGTACAAGAATTAATCCAGCCTCCACCGGGATTCTGCCAAACAGATTCTGTGCTGCTCTGTAATTGTTCCGTCCAACCCCATTGTCCAACTGCTGAATCCATATTAGTTTGAACTGATAACCAATATACACCAGGCGGTAATGTTATTGGTGAAATTAGATTTATTACAAATGAACCCGTTGAAATACCTGCTGATGGAACAATATCTGATCTGCTAGCTTGAATAGAACCTGGAAAACCAAGACTATCATTATAAAACCAAATATTAACTGAATTAGCGGGACCTGTTCCATTAAAGTAAACTCCGGATACGTCTATTGATTCTATAGTCCAGCTATCATCTCCAACTGGAATAATAAAATCATCAGCGATCTGGTTATCATATACGTTGTAAGTTGTATCAAAATTTTGAGATGTTATACTATTGGAGCCAAAGTTATTCATTTGTTCATAAAGAATAACTCCTGCAGTTTTATTGTTGAACTGACTGACTTTGATCTTTTGTGAATGATAATTCTGAGAATAAATTGAGATTGATAAAAAACTTAAAATAATAAAATTAAAAAAGTAAAATTTATACACATGCCCTCCCTTTTAAATATTAATATTTTGTGATTGATATTTATTTAGCAAACTTAAAACCATAAAATCTGATAATATTCTGCATCCTATATTCAATATTTCATTGAGAAATTTTTAACCGTTTTTTTGTGATTTAAAAAGAAAAATTAAAGGCGGTCAAATGACCGCCTTTATTTTTATTTAGCTTACTTCAACAACAACATCTTCTTCACTGATACAAAATTATCTGTCCTTAATTCATAGATATACATTCCTGTTGCCACTCCACTTGCATTCCAGTTGTATTGATATTTTCCGGCTTGCAATGATGTGTTTACTAGTTCTGCTACCTTTTCTCCCAATGCATTGTAGATACTGAGTTTTACATTTGCCATCTCCGGCAACGAGAACTCGATCATCGTGCTTGGGTTGAATGGATTCGGATAGTTCTGTTCAAGTGAATATACTGTCGGTAACAGTTCTCCCGATACCATCAGTTTCTCTATCGTTGATTCACTGATTTCTATTGATTCTCCATCCTTCAGATTTTCATTCAGCTTCTTGCCGCTCTCATCCATCAACCTGATATCCATTCCCTCTACTCTTACTGTTAATGGATATACTACTCCGCTCATCTCAATCGTCTTTACTGAACTGCTCAGGTCTTCGGCTATTCTTCCACTCGTGTATCTGAAGTCATACATTCCTGCTGGTGGTGCTGGTGGTAATTCATACTGACTTAAGTCAACCTGTCCATTTACTGCATACAGTGTGTAGCTCACTCCTGCTGCATCTGTTATCACTATTCTTCCCCAGTTCTCAGGGAAGTATTCTACTGGTTTGCTGTCTTTAGCAAACGATTCTGGTATTATTATCTGTCCTGCGCCTGTCAACTTTATCCAGTAACCAAATCCCGGATCTATCGTTGCTGCTGCTGAATATCCACCTGAGTATTTATAGATTGGTCCACTCTGTAGTCCGGATGGTACGGTTGTTACAAGTGATGCTGTTGCTGCTATCTCATAGCCACCAATCATATTCCAGCCAATAGCTGCTGTTAATGGTGTGTGTGCAACTACTTGCAATCCACCTGCTGGCCATTCATCTCCTGTATTATAAGTCTGAGCTCCGTTATTTTTCATCCAGTATCCTACTCCAGGTGTTGCTGTGGTTACTGTTTGATAACCAGCATTATATTTATAAACGTCTCCAACTCTGCCTGGCCACCAATTTGCTACTCCCATTCCATCAGGATTTGTTCCCGGTACTGATACCATATTCCAGCCATTTAATAAGTTTATAGATAACTGGAAGGTTGAGGAGCCACCTAAATTAACAGTATAAATCTGAGTTGAATCAGATACTACTGAACCAGTATATCCTGAAGCAACAATAAGTTTCCATACTGAGCCACTATTTACTGTTCCAAGCGAAGCGCCTAGAACGGGGTAAGGAACATCTGCTTGCTGAGTCCATGTATCTGAAGTTGGATTGTAAGTATATGTTGGGTTAGGATCAGCAGGTATCCAATCTACAGTAGGACTACCGTTTGCAACTATGATTTGATCTGTTCCCCAAGGCGCACCATCGAATCTATACATAGTACCTGGAGGATAAACCGCTGCTTCGGGTGAACGATGATCCTTTGTGGACGTATTAGGCTTTAACAGTTCATTCAGCCTGCCAGTATATTCAGAATATACTTGTTTCTGAATACCCGGATACGGATTAGCCATTGTAGTCCAGGTTATAAGTGCTGGATTTCCACCATCAATTGTTCCAACAAATACGGTGTTATAAATTGATGTTAAATCTGCACCGCCAACGTAAACCAGTTTGTTACCGGTTACCGAGAATGCACCACCAAATCTTGCAAGAGGCATTGATGTAGCTGTAGCCCAGGTATCAGTACCAACATCATAAACATATACTGAAGAGACTACTATACTACCTACAGCCACTCCTCCAGCAACATATATCTTATTGTTATATCCAACCGCTTTAACCCAACCAAGTGCTGTTGGTAATGGAGCAACGGTTGACCAGGTGTTTGCGGATATATCATATTTATAAATTGTGTTTATATATGTACCTGAAACCATATCTGCACCTGCAACAGCATAAACAAAATTACCAACTGTAGCAGAACCTAAAACAACTCTGCCTGCTGGTAATGAAGCTATCGGAGACCAGGTATTTGCAGCTACATCGTATTTGTAGCATTCAGTTCCAAGACCGGAGTTTGTGTTACCGCCTAAACTGTAAAGAATACCGTTAGCAGCTACACCAGTGCCTAAATAAGTACCATCCGGGAATGTACTTCCGCCTGCCCATGAACCAGGATAAACTCCAACATTTTTATATAATGTATCATTTGAAGCATCACCATCAGTTCCTAACTGAGTAAATACCTTTACTGTGTATTGACCTAATGATGCGTTCCAGCTATCAAATGTTACTTGCTGACTTGCACCAGGTGCAAGACTTGTTACTGTCTTTGTGGATGTGTAACCACCTGTAATATTCATCTGAACATTAAATGTGTTAGTGCTTGTTCCAAAATTCTTTACTGTAGCTTGTGGTGTAACTGAACCAGGTACAAGATTCGAAGCTACATCAATTGAGAAAGTACCAACGTCATTTGGTAATGGTATGGTTACAGCTACATCATCAATATAATAATAATCATATTGGAAATGATCTCCATCTAATACCCATGCAATATATGTTATTGAACCAAGGTTATTTGAAATCGTAGTATTTACAGTTTCAGGTCCGACATTGCCACCGCCAGATACAAAGCTGTAAGATTCATCTGTCCAGGTTGTAGCATCAGTACTTGATTGTATCTTAAATGTAATACCAGCCCCGTAATCATCAAACAACTGTTTGAAGGCAAGTTTAAGACTTGACATTCCAGATGTATTGATCGGACCAACGATTAATCTTGTTTGACCAACAAAACTAAACCATGTTGCCATCATTTCGTTTGGTGTTCCGCCTGCAAGAGCTGTTGTTGCTACAGACCAGTTAGAATTTGACTGAAACCATCCTGGTGGGAATGTAGCAATATCAAAGCTTTGAGTATAAGGTACACTTAACGGATTAATTTGTGTTGTAAATGAGGTAGGTCCTGCCCAGGCGCTGTAATTTCCTACTCCGCATTTTTGTCTTACATATACATCATAAGTTGTATATGCAGAAAGACCACTAATCGTGTACGGATTTGTTGTTACATCACTTACAACCGTTCCGGTTCCAGCCGGATGACCGGGAGTTCCATAATCAATGTCAACTGTTGCAGCGCCGTTCCAGCCAATATTTGCTGATACATTTGTTAATCCGGTTGCGGTTATACCAGTCGGCATAGGGCAAGCAGGTGTTGGTTCAAATCTGAAATCATCAAAACTTAAATACCATGGTACACTTGATGCATTAACTCTTATTGCAAAATAATATGTACCGGTAACTGATGGTACAAAAGTATAAATCTCCAGTTGATAATTTTTTGTTGTTAAATCAGTACTTATAACAAAAGAAGTTCCTAATTGAGTCGCACCTGTTGAATCCTGAATGGTGTTATAGAATACATCACCAGTCCAATCATCATATGTATCGCCTGCCCAGTAAAAAGAAAAGTCATAAGAAGTACCGGCGGTTAGTTGGAACCCCGGTGACCAGATAAATTCATTTGTAGCTCCATAAGACTCGCGCAAAAACTGAGCTCCAGTCCTTGCATCGGCGTCAAAAGTCGAGTTTGAGTTGTTCGTTGTTACCCAATCCCCATTCTGTTTAAACCAGCAGTTTGGAATCGCTGGTATTGTAACACTCTCGAAACCTTCAGTCCAGGGAAATGAAGTAACAGGTAAACAAAACGTTGTTGCACTTGTTTGAACACCAACAGAATAATTACCACCACCGTAGCTAAATAATCTGTAATAATATGTTGTTGCCGGAGTCAAAGAAGTGTGTGAATATGGTGACGTCAACCCATTATACAATAATGTACCGCCGGCAAAAGGTGTTCCAGGTGCTGGTGGTGCTCCAGAAGGAGTAGTAAATACACCAGTAGTGTTAAATACCATAACTACATTATTCCCTGCATACGGCGTAAACGCAACATCTATCTGACTGCTGCTCATTGGTGTTGCTGTAACACCCGTAGGATTAAGTATTAATGGTGCTGTAAATGTGAAAGTCAGTCCGCTCGCTGGAACAGTTGTTGGATCAGAAGAATTAAAAAACATTGTTGCTGTATTAGTTGCACCAGCAACAGAATTAATCCACGACCCACCGCCAGTAAGAATAGATCTGTTATTAAAATCTGTATTGGTTGCACCTCTTAAGCCGATCTGAGGATATGTTGCATTAGCTCCCGGAGTTATTGTCCCGCCATATACAAATTTAATTGAGTTATCAGATGAATTCAGTCTCAATTGAAAACTAAATATTTCACCGGTAACGCTATATCTTCTAACATCCTGCCATTGCACTACGAACTCACTGCCAACAGTTTCATACCTTACTTCTGGTACACCTGATGCAGCATTTTGCAAGTCTCTTCCAAAAGGTGCAAATACACCGGGTGCAACAGCGGTACTGCTTATTGGTGTGTAACCCAAGCTTACACTTCCTAAAGTAGCATAACCATTAGCAGTAATATAAATTGTTGTGTATGCCGTTCCACTGAAGGTAAAAGATGGCATTGTAACGGCAGTTGAAAAGTTATCATCAAATACTCCCGACCAAAGAACTGTACCGCCGGAGATCGGGGTATAAGTTCCTGCTGTCTGTGTAAAACCATAACCTGATGCTTGTGCAAAAACATCCTGCACAAACAAAAAGGAAACAAGCAAGACAGCAGATAAAGTAAAGTTTAAAATATTTTTAAACATAAACCCTCCGAAATGAATAAATTAGTTAATTATTAAATAGTAGTCAGCTTTACAGTTAAACAACCTGAGCACACGCCTGTAAAGCAATTAAATGGGCAAGATCAAAAACTTCATCAAGTGCATACTACCTCCGATCAGTTTTAAATTTATAAATACATTAATTAATTCAGGTGAATATATTTTCATTTATGTAAACAACACCCTTTCTTGATAAGTTAAAAAAATATTTTACAAAGCAAATTATTTTCTTAAACCATTAAATATTGATTGTTTAGTTTGTGATTAATAAATATTCCTCACAAACGAATTAAGAATTAATATAATCAAGTTTATGACCGCAAACACTTTTCTTTATTCGGATAAATGGAGGTGGTCTTTCAAAGACCACCTCATTTTATAAGATCTTATTTAAGTAAAAGCATCTTCTTCACTGATACAAAATTATCCGTTCTCAATTCATAGATATACATTCCTGTTGCCACTCCACTTGCATTCCAGTTGTATTGATATTTTCCGGCTTGCAATGATGTGTTGACTAGTTCTGCTACCTTTTCTCCCAATGCATTGTAAATACTAAGTTTTACATTTGCCATCTCAGGCAACGAGAACTCGATCATCGTGCTTGGGTTGAATGGATTTGGATAGTTCTGTTCAAGTGAATATACTGTCGGTAACAGTTCTCCCGATACCATCAGTTTCTCTATTGTTGATTCACTTATTTCTATTGATTCTCCATCCTTCAGATTTTCATTCAGCTTCTTGCCGCTCTCATCCATCAACCTGATATCCATTCCCTCTACTCTTACTGTCAATGGATATACTACTCCGCTCATCTCGATTGTCTTCACTGAGCTGCTCAAATCTTCGGCTATTCTTCCACTCTCATATCTGAAGTCATACATTCCTGTTGGTGGTGCTGGTGGTAATTCATACTGACTTAAGTCAACCTGTCCATTTACTGCATACAGTGTGTAGCTCACTCCTGCTGCATCTGTTATCACTATTCTTCCCCAGTTCTCAGGGAAGTATTCTACTGGTTTGCTTTCCTTTGACATTGTCTCTGGTATGATTATCTGTCCTGATCCTGTCAACTTTATCCAGTAACCAAATCCTGGATCTATTGTTGCTGCTGCTGAATATCCACCTGCATATTTATAGATCGGTCCACTCTGTAGTCCTGCTGGAACTGTTGTTACTAATGATGCTGTTGCTGCTATCTCATAGCCACCAATCATATTCCAGCCGATGGCTCCTGTTAATGGTGTGTGTGCAACTACTTGTAATCCACCTGCTGGCCATTCATCTCCTGTGTTATAAGTCTGAGCTCCGTTATTTTTCATCCAGTATCCTACTCCTGGTGTTGCTGTGGTTATTGTTTGATAACCGCCAGCATATTTATAAACATCACCAACTCTTCCGGGCCACCAATTTGCTACTCCCATTCCATTCGGATTTGTTCCCGGTACTGATACCATATTCCAGCCATTTAATAAGTTTATAGATAACTGGAAGGTTGATGCACCGCCTAAATTATCAGTCCATATTTGAGTTGCATTAGTGTCAATTGAAGCTAAAGTTAAACCAGAGGCAACAATAAGTTTCCATACTGAGCCATTATTTACAGTACCAAGTGAGGCACCAAGAACCGGAATTGGAACATCGGCTCTTTTAGTCCAAGTATCAGTAGCTGGTTTGTAAACGTAGCATGGATTAGGATCTGCCGGAACCCAGTTTGCTGATGGACTTCCACTTGCTACAATAATTCCATCGGTTCCCCAGGGGGCAGCATCAAATCTATACATAGCTCCCGGAGGATAAGCAGCTGCTTCTAAAATTTCTTCAGGTTTTAATTCACTCACAACAGTTTCGGTTAAGTTTTGAAATGAAACTGAATGAGATAAATTGTTTACACCCGGATAAGGATTATCCATAGTAGTCCAGGTTATAAGTGCTGGATTTCCGCCATCGATTGTTCCGACATATACGGTATTATTAATTAATGTTAAATCTGCACCACCAACGTAAACCAATTTGTTACCAGTTACCGAAAATGCACCACCAAATCTCGCAGAAGGCATTGATGTAGCTGTAGCCCAGGTATCAGTACCAACATCATAAACATATACTGTAGATACTACCACATCTCCTGTAGCAACTCCACCAGCAACATATATTTTACTATTATTATAGCCAACGGCTTTAACCCAACCGAGTGCAACTGGTAAAGGTGCAACAGTTGACCAGCTATTTCCAGATATATCATATCTATATACAGTGGATTGATAAACACTTGCCATATCAGAACCGCCAATCGCATAAATAAAATTACCAACTACAGCAGTTGTATGTACTCTTCTACCTGCAGGTAATGAAGCTATCGGAGACCAGGTATTGGCAGAGACATCATATTTGTAACACTCTGTTCCCAGAAGCGAAGATGTATTTCCACCAAAGCTATATAAAGCCCCGTTTGTACCAACACCACTTCCCAGATAGGTAGTTGTTGGAAAATTGGCACCAGAAGTCCAGGCTCCGCTATATACACCAACATTTTTGGATAAGCAATCATTCGATGCATTTGCATCTCCAGCTAACTGTGTGCATACGTTTACAACATATTCGCCGAGAGTTGCATTCCAATTATCAAAAGTCACTTGCTGAGAAACACCCGGCGCAAGACTGGTAACTGATTTAGTTGAAGAATATCCACCGGTAATTGTCATCTGAACATTAAAAGTTTGTGTTGTTGTTCCAAAGTTTTTTACCGTTGCTTT
This sequence comes from Ignavibacteriota bacterium, assembly GCA_013285405.1. Classification (NCBI taxonomy): domain Bacteria; kingdom Pseudomonadati; phylum Ignavibacteriota; species Ignavibacteriota bacterium. The sequence continues at coordinate 3,623,663 of CP053446.1, forward strand.
TGGTGTAACAAGTCCTGGCTGATATGAAGAAGCAACATCCACTGATAATGTTCCGACATCATTCACAACGGATGGATCATAGATTACGAATGGTAAATCCTGAGGGAAAGTAGCATCAACAATTGCAGCCCAACCAGTGGTTGTTTTTTGCAAAGCGTTCGCTCCGGGTTTTCCTGTTGCACCAAGAATCGAAACGGGTGCTGCCCAAGGTCCTGAAGCCAGCGTTCCACCGCATTGCCATTCTACCCAATAAGTACCAGCAGCTAGATTAAGTGCTGGTGTAAAGCGAACTACTACTCTCATGACAGGACGTTGTGTATTAGACAATTGCGTATCTAATACTCTATAAATATTTGTCCAGCTTGTTTCACTTAATCGGTTAGTAGTTAAATCACCAAAAATAACAGTGCCTCCTGCATTAGGTGCACCATTCCAGATTTGCACACGTACATCATTAATAGTGGATGCTGTTGTTGAGCCGGTTTGATAAGTAAAGAACTGAATTTCTCCAACCTGCCAACCACCAACAGGTACGGTAAAATCATCAGCAACTGTATTACCCGCACTTATTTGTTGACCAAAACCATAAGTGCCAAGTCCCAATGTAGTTTGCAAAGCACTTGCATCTGCTCCACCAGAACCACCGCCAGGATGTGTGACTAATGGACCGTTATCGTAAAGCACTGCCAGGTCTGGTGAGTATGGCAGTGGTACATTTTGACCAGCTGGTATTTTTTGATTTAAATATTTTCCTTCGTAAACATCCCTTAAAGAAGACTCTTGAGCATAAACTGAAGAGCAAACCAGGATCCCAATTATGAAGGAAATCGATAAAAAGTATAATCTGAACAACATAAGACCTCCTAAATTATTATTTAATTTTAAGTTAATAGATTCCACTTATTACACTGAAAATTTGTATTAAAAAATTCTATTTAATTTATCCATCCCGATTAAATCAGGTAACCACTATATATATTAGTTTATAAATTAGTTAATTAAATTGTGCTTTACAGTGCTCAAAAAAATTGTACTGTAAAGCTTAGTTCGGCCAAATGAGATGATAAATCTCTTGCATATCGCCTCCGTTAATTTTAAGGTTTATTAATAAATTATTTAGTGTGGGCCAAAATCCAATTTTAACATTCATATCATTCATTTGTTCAATCTATAAGCAATCTATATGCATTTATTTGATTACTAAATATTTAAATACAATTTCTAACTAACTAATTTCAAAAAAACTTAATCGTTATTTTTAAAATATTCTACCTATATTATTTTTTACTTCAACAACAACATCTTCTTCACTGATACAAAATTATCTGTTCTCAATTCATAGATATACATTCCTGTTGCTATCCCGCTTTGCGGGACATTCCAGTTGTATTGATATTTTCCGGCTTGCAGTGATGTGTTTACAAGTTCTGCTACCTTTTCTCCCAATGCATTGTAGATCGAGAGTTTTACATTTGCCATCTCCGGCAAAGAGAACTCGATCATTGTGCTTGGGTTGAATGGATTCGGATAGCATTGATATAAGTTGTATTCATCCGGTATCTCAGACCTCAAATCTTCAACTGAAACCGATTGCTCAATAGTAAATGTACTATCACTGATGTCATTTACAGAAGTATTGCTTGTATCACTGATACGTACCAGGCATTGTGTTGATGGAGTGTTTGGGACTGTCCAATTATAACTCCCAAAGGCTGCTGGTCTGGCAGCAATGACAACAATCCAAGTACTTCCATTGTTTGTTGAATATTCAATTTTAACCACACTAACCTCCTGCCTTGTCCATCTAATAAGATGATTTGTATTACCTTCCCAGATTTCACCGCCATTTGGAACGGTTACTGTTATGGTTGGATTAGAGGCTGATATTGTAAATGGTGCATTGCTCAAATCATAAATGGCTGAGTTACTCGCATCACTGATACGAACCAAACATTGTGTTGAAGGTGTACTTGGTACTGTCCAGTTATAACTACCACCAGAAGCGGGTATTGATGCCACAATACTTATCCAGCTAGTGCCGTTATCTGTTGAATACTCAATCTTGACATTTGCAATTGTCTGACTTGACCATGTTATGTTATGTTGGCTATTTTCAATCCAGTTTTCACCACCGTTTGGAACATTAACAGTCACCAAAGGAACAATGGTGAATACGTTATCACTAACATCATATAATAGTGGATTACTTGTATCACTAATACGCACCAAACATTGAGTTGACGGCGTGCTTGGTAATGTCCAGTTATAGCTCCCACCTGATGCAGGAAATGATGATATGATACTTATCCAGTTAGTACCATTATCCATTGAATATTCAATATTTACATTAGTAATACTTTGACTTGCCCAGGTAATATTATGCTGGCTAGTAGCCAACCAGTTTTCACCTCCATTTGGAGCGGTAACAGTGATCAAAGGTACTATTGTAAAATTGCTATCACTGACATCAAATCTTGAGGGGAGACTTGCATCACTAATACGTACAAGACATTCAGTTGATGGAGTGTTTGGTAATGTCCAGCTATAACTTCCGCTTGCTGCAGGAATTGATGAGGCAACATTGATCCAGAGACCACCATTATTAGTTGAATAATCTATATTCACATCGGTAATATTCTGACTCGACCATATAATATTCTGCTGGCTATTAACAAACCATGCTTCACCTCCATTTGGAGTTGTTACCTGAACAGTTGCCTGTCCCGGAACTGGTAAGATCGAGAAATCATCCAGATACACCGTAGCTGAATTTCCATCAGCAGCTTCGTCAAATTTTAGCAGGTATCCAGTAAAATTTTGACCGGAATTGAAAAAATAATTTATTCTGGTCCAGTTTTGAAATGCAACTTGAGTAATTATTATTCTTCCGCTATCAGGATCAGCTAATGCTGTATTATTCAGTGAATCAATACCAAGAGCAACTTCGTCGATGCCACTCAATCCATAAACTCCCAAAAAATTATCCGCTGTAATATTTCCTTTTATCCAAATTGTCATTTTATAATTAATATTATTTTGGGGAGTTAACAATGCCTGCATCAATCGGGTTCGGTCTCCAACGGGAGTAGTTCCAGATTTAATTTCCACACTCCAAACTCCGGAATGAGCCTGAGTATTAACAGGCTCAACTGATGCACCGGTTACAGTAACATCAGCTGACCAGAATTCAAAATGATCAGCATTTTCGAATCCCGGATTCCTCATTAACTCTTGTCCATTTACAATTGATGAACTAATTAATAAAATAAAAAATGTAACAAATAATTTCATATTGCATCTCCTTATAAATTGTTGGTATAGTTTTTAGCATTATCTAACTTAAGAATTGCTATCTATAAAATGATATCGTCTGAATTAGTTTAATGAATTTTATTTAAGCCTGTTTACATTAAATTGATTGTTTTACCCGATCTCAACAAGTTTATTTTGTTCATTAACATATTGAAACTACTGAATTAGATGAATCAACAGTATTGTTTTACTGTATCTTTTTTGTGCCACATTATTATCAGAGAAAATTGTTATAAAAATTTTAACTGATGTCAATTGTTCCATCAGTGGTTTCAATATATCAATATTGTTTCAGGCAAATCTATTAATGTAAAAGTCAGTAATTAAATTAATTTGTTAATCCCTCCGCAAATAATTATTTCATTATTTAAGAATGAACTTGATTGTTCAATGTCTTATTTCTAAAACTATTTAATAATATTAGAAAAAAATTAGTTTATAGTTTAATAAAGGCGGTCTACTTAAGACCGCCTTTGAATTCAACACTAATTACTTCAACAACAACATCTTCTTCACTGATACAAAATTATCTGTTCTCAATTCATAGATATACATTCCTGTTGCCACTCCACTTGCATTCCAGTTGTATTGATATTTTCCGGCTTGCAGTGATGTGTTTACAAGTTCTGCTACCTTTTCTCCCAATGCATTGTAGATACTTAGTTTTACATTTGCCATCTCCGGCAACGAGAACTCGATCATTGTGCTTGGGTTGAATGGATTCGGATAGTTCTGTTCAAGTGAATATACTGTTGGTAACAGTTCTCCCGATACCATCAGCTTCTCTATCGTTGTTTCACTGATTTCTATTGATTCTCCATCCTTCAGATTTTCATTCAGCTTCTTGCCACTCTCATCCATCAACCTGATATCCATTCCCTCTACTCTTACTGTTAATGGATATACTACTCCGCTCATCTCAATCGTCTTTACTGAGCTGCTCAGGTCTTCGGCTATTCTTCCACTCGTGTATCTGAAGTCATACATTCCTGTTGGTGGTGCTGGTGGTAATTCATACTGACTTAAGTCAACCTGTCCATTTACTGCATACAGTGTGTAGCTCACTCCTGCTGCATCTGTTATCACTATTCTTCCCCAGTTCTCAGGGAAGTATTCTACTGGTTTGCTTTCCTTTGACATTGTCTCTGGTATGATTATCTGTCCTGATCCTGTCAACTTTATCCAGTAACCAAATCCCGGATCTATTGTTGCTGCTGCTGAATATCCACCTGCATATTTATAGATCGGACCACTCTGAAGTCCTGCTGGAACTGTTGTTACTAATGATGCTGTTGCTGCTATCTCATAGCCACCGATCATATTCCAGCCGATAGCTCCTGTTAGCGGTGTGTGTGCAACTACTTGCAATCCACCTGCTGGCCATTCATCTCCTGTGTTATAAGTCTGAGCTCCGTTATTTTTCATCCAGTATCCTACTCCTGGTGTTGCTGTGGTTATTGTTTGATAACCGCCAGCATATTTATAAACATCACCAACTCTTCCGGGCCACCAATTTGCTACTCCCATTCCATTCGGATTTGTTCCCGGTACTGATACCATATTCCAGCCATTTAATAAGTTTATTGATAGCTGAAAAGTATTCGCAGACAATGTTTGAGTATAAATTTGAGTTTCAGCCTCTGGTGCAGAAACACCAAAACCTGAAGCTATAATATATTTCCAGATATTCCCGGTGTGGAATGTACCTGACTGATGCGCGCCCACTGGAACTGTCATATTTTCCTGAGCAACCCAGGTATCTGTGGAAATTTTATAAATATAGCAAGGACCAGGAGTTGCTGCTGAGTAATTCGAGGTAGGAGTACCTCCACCCATTATAATTGCATCACTGCCCCAGGTATGAGCAAATGTTCTGTAAATTGCACCTGCTGGCCAAACCATTGCATCAGTTAAACGATTTTGATTCGAGCCTGACTGTGGATATAGCATTTCGGCAATCAGGTTCGCATTGTAAGAATCACTTACTTCCTGACCGATACCCGGATATGTATTATCCATTGTCACCCAGGTGATTTGAAGTGGATTACCAGTATTGATGGTACCCACAACAACGGCATTTGATATACCGGCTTCATAAGCTCCAGCTGCATAAACAAGAGTATTGCCCACTAATGCAAATCCACCACCGAACACAGGAAGCGGCAGCGAACTGGCTGCTGTCCATGTATTTGCTGAAACATCATATAGGTAAACATCTGATAAATAAGTTGTTCCTGCTTCAACTCCACCTGCAAGATAGATATAGTTAGTGCCATAACTAACAGCCCTACACCAACCGATTAACTTTGGTAATGCAGCAACAGTTGACCAGCTATTACCGGCAATATCATATCGGTAAACAGTATTTTGATATGTGGTTCCATCAGAACCACCGATGACATAGATGAAGTTCCCAACGCAGGCTCCTGCTGTAATTAATCGTTTGGCCGGTAATGATGCAATTGCGGTCCACGTATTTGCACTTACATTATATTTATAGCATTCAGTTCCTAAAGTTGATGTAGTATTGCCGCCCATTACGAATAGCCAATCAGTGGAACCATCGTTATATTCAACACCTATACCGTTATAGGTAGTAATAGGATAGTCAGCACCAGCCGTCCAATCACCATTCGGATCCCAGATTTGCACTCCCTGAGTTTGACAATTGTTATCCGCGTTTGGATCGGTACCAAGTTGTGTACAAACATTTACAGTGTAAGGACCAATTGTAGAAACATTCCAATTATCAAATGTAACTTGTTGTGTTGATCCACCAGCTAAACCGGTAACTGTCTTTGTGGATGAATATCCACCTGTTATTGTCATTTGAACATCGAAAGTGTTAGTAGCGGTTCCATAATTCTTTACTGTAGCAATTGGAACTACAGTACCCGGACCATATTGATAATTCATATCGATTGATACCATTCCTGCATCGTTGGCTAACTGCTGGATTGGTGGTGGTGCATTACTAAAGTAGTAGTCATCAATATACATTTGATCATTAAGTGTTGCACCAAAGAAATCGTTACCACCAAGTTGATCAGTGATAGTTGCACCTTGTGTCCAATCCCAGGTATATAATTGTGCCATCTGACCAACTTTTCCAAACCAAAATTCAGCAAGAGTTGGTGTTTGTTCAAAATCAACAACTACCATGACCTGATGCCATTGTCCTTCGTACCATGTAAAATTAATAGGTCCACTTGGTACATTTGCTAATCTGCCACCACCACCTTGATCGAAATAAACTTCCATACCCCAATCCGCACCAGGTGGATCAGGAAGCGGCGGACTTGCTAATGTATTGAAGTAACCACTCTTGCCTGCCGGGATATACATAAAGAAGTTAATATACCATTTACCGGTAGTTTTATTTCCTAAAGTTTTTACCAGGTCAACATCTCTTGGAGGAACGTTATCTATTCTGACAGATTTAGTTGAACCACCATACGCGTAGGCAGTTGATACAACGGCATCTTCAGTTCCGCACGGAGCGTTTGACCAAGTTGTCCAGACAGTTGGAGCTTGACAAGCTAACGTTGAGTCAGCTATATAAGTTTCAAAATTATCAATAAACATATCAGCAATTTTAATATTATCAAGCCAGCACAGATTACCATATCCTGATACTGCAGAAAATCTAATCATGTTTGTACCTGCTGGTAACGCTAATCGCTTAGTAGACCACTGATTAGCGGCAGGATAATAAGGAGTTGACTGTGCTAAATGGAAGGGATTCAATATTCCATTAAGTCCACCAGGCATAGCAAGAAGTAATGTCCATGTAGTTCCGGCATTTGTTGAATAGTAGATATCCAATTCATCAGGATCATCTATATAAGTTGCATACGCCCAATCAAACGATAAAGCAAGATTGCTAGCTCCTGCCGAAATAAATTCAACAGTTAAAAGATTATCAGTACCCGTTGGTGTACTATAAAAATCTGCTACACCTGACCATGTTCCCATACCATAACCACTTACAGTATTATCATTAGTCCATATCGCGGTACCATTTCTAGTCCAGCCAGTAGGTGGAAAAAGACCATTTTCAAAATTTGCAATAATGGGTAACGGATCAGCTAGCATTGATTCATCAGTTTGAGTTGTAGTTGTTTCTTTAGAATCTTTATGCAGTTTAAAATGAATATCTTTCGATTTCATATCCTGTCCATAATTATCAAAGCTACCCATTAAGGCAACTAAAATGGCAAATACAAAAATTTGTAAATAAAGAGAATTTTTCATTAGAGCCCTCCAATAGAATATTAGTTTATAAATTAGTTAATTAAATTGTGCTTTACAGTGCTCAAAAAAAATTGTATCTGTAAAGCTTAGTTCGGCCAAATGAGATGATAAATCTCTTGCATATCGCCTCCGTTATTTTAAGGTTTATTAATAAATTATTTAGTGTGGGCCAAAATCCTATTTTAACATTCATATCATTCATTTGTTCAATCTATAAGCAATCTATATGCATTTATTTAATTACTAAATATTTAAATACAATTTCTAACTAACTAATTTCAATAAAACTTAATCGATATTTTTAAAATATTCTACCTATATTATTTTTTACTTCAATAGTAACATTTTCTTAACTGATACAAAATTATCTGTCCTTAATTCATAGATATACATTCCTGTTGCTATCCCGCTTTGCGAGACATTCCAGTTGTATTGATATTTTCCGGCTTGCAATGTTGTGTTGACTAGTTCTGCTACCTTTTCTCCCAATGCATTGTAGATACTTAGTTTTACATTTGCCATCTCAGGCAACGAGAACTCGATCATCGTGCTTGGGTTGAATGGATTCGGATAGTTCTGTTCAAGTGAATATACTGTTGGTAACAGTTCTCCCGATACCATCAGCTTCTCTATCGTTGTTTCACTGATTTCTATTGATTCTCCATCCTTCAGATTTTCATTCAGCTTCTTGCCACTCTCATCCATCAACCTGATATCCATTCCCTCTACTCTTACTGTCAATGGATATACTACTCCGCTCATCTCAATTGTCTTCACTGAGCTGCTCAGGTCTTCGGCTATTCTTCCACTCGTGTATCTGAAGTCATACATTCCTGTTGGTGGTGCTGGTGGTAATTCATACTGACTTAAGTCAACCTGTCCATTTACTGCATACAGTGTGTAGCTCACTCCTGCTGCATCTGTTATCACTATTCTTCCCCAATTCTCAGGGAAGTATTCTACTGGTTTGCTGTCTTTAGCAAACGATTCTGGTATGATTATCTGTCCTGCGCCTGTCAACTTTATCCAGTAACCAAATCCAGGATCTATTGTTGCTGCTGCTGAATATCCACCTGAGTATTTATAGATTGGTCCACTCTGTAGTCCTGATGGTACGGTTGTTACTAATGATGCTGTTGCTGCTATCTCATAGCCACCAATCATATTCCAGCCGATAGCTCCTGTTAGCGGTGTGTGTGCAACTACCTGCAATCCACCTGCTGGCCATTCATCTCCTGTATTATAAGTCTGAGCTCCGTTATTCTTCATCCAGTATCCTACACCTGGTGTTGCTGTAGTTATTGTTTGATAACCGCCTGCATATTTATAAACGTCTCCAACTCTTCCGGGCCACCAATTTGCTACTCCCATTCCATCCGGATTTGTTCCAGGTACTGATACCATGTTCCAACCATCGGATACATTGACTGAAAGTTGGAAAGTGGAAGTTCCGCAGTTGTATTCATCTGCTCCAATATCAGGAGTTGTTACACTTCTTACATCACCATCAATATCTGTAGTCACTCCTGCAATTGGAACACCAATATCGCAGACGGTACTGAATGATGGGTTAATGTGTAGATTAGTTTCACTTGTGAAATGTGGATCATCTGAAATACTATTCAAATCTTGTCCTATAGCAGTTCGCCAATCATTCAAGTTTGCAACATCAGCACCAAAGTAACCAATCACACTTCCTGTTGTCCAGTAATCATTATAATTTATGTTCTGGAATGTTGTGGTATTTGGTGAATGAATCGCATAGTTCTTCGGAGTATTACCAACTCTTGTATTCAGGAAAATATTATTCCTGATATCTATATTTATTGCTGCTGTGGAAATATATAAACAAGCTGAGGGTAAATTGGCTGCTGGATTTGCAACAGTATCAGTGATGCTGACTGAGTTATAATAAATTTTATAATTACTTCCTCCGGCGATTCTGATTCCATATAAATACATCGAAGTATTGCCATAGGTACTTAAATCATAAATCATATTATTATCGATCTGATTATCAAAACAATTAGTTCCGGATGAAAAATAAATTCCCGTAGAATTATATCCCGTCGTACCGGGCTGCTTTATAGAATGAATTTTGTTTTTACTTACGACAGCGTTGTTGACATTTGCAACAAAATAGATAGGCCATTTACTTCCATCAAAAAACATATTATATACTTCATTGTTGATTACCTGAGGTGCATTGACATAACCGATATATATCCCATATTCGGTTATCGATTCACTTACAAGATCAGCACCAATAATATTCCCGGATACTAATAAATTAGTCATTTGATCCGAAGATGTTCCCCTTATCCATACACCGTTTCGAGTATTATAAATCTTGTTTTCAATGATTGAAATATTATCAAAGTCAGCACCGCCAGCGTTTCCTGTACTTAATGAACCAGTTGAACTTCCGCCAAATATTCCAAACACGTTTGCAACACTATTGATTCCAGCTTTTATGTTACAATTCCTTATTGTAATATCTGAACAGCCTTGACCAGCACCCAAACTAATCAACTGAAAAGTGGCTGTATTATTTGTGTCTTTATTATTAATAAATGTCAGATAATTACCAGAACTGTTATAACGTCCATCAATCGTTACGCGGTCTGCACCAGTTAATCGGAAAAGCCCACCTTTGAAAGTTCCGGAAATAGTTCTATTCACTGCTGCATTTGGTCGGATAGTTAGAGTATAATTACCAGCACCCTGTTCAGTCCATTGATTAAGCGGAACTTCGCCGGTTTCTGTAAGATCACTAATGACCTCTACAGTTACATTACCAGCAACAATATTTCCGTTGAACGCATTGAATAAACCTTCTTGCCCGCTCAACGAAGTATAATCGCCACCAGTTCCTACCGTAACTGTTCCTGATAATATTGTAATTATATAATATGAATTAATAGTTCCGGTAATTGGAAAAGCAGACGGAGTCAAATTAACAGATAATGGTGGAGACGAAAAATCTCCTGAATTAATTGCAACATTCACAGGTGAAGCATTATCCTGTGCAACGACAAAATATTGAATTACATCTCCCATCACTACACCAGTTCCGCCAAAGAGTAATGAATAATTAATTGTAAATTCAAAAGGAGATGATGTGTTTGCAGTTTCTACATACTTCCATCCGTTTGTGGAAGGTGTATTATCAACATAAGTATTATTATCTGTAGTTCTTCTGAAATAAATTCTTGGTGCAAACCCCGGAGTTACATTAACACCACTCTGATCATTTATAGCAACGTTTGTTAAGGTTCTGTTTGCTGTTGATGTGGTGGGGTCGAGCAAAGTATATATAATTGATGGAGCAGTAATATCAATTGAAATACCATTGAATTCATCTGCGCCAATATCAGGAGTAGAAATATTTCTCGTATCGCTATCATAATCGATACTAATATTTACTGGAGAAGTCACCGGAGTTCCGCCGCTTTCTGTTTGTGTAGCAACACTTGTCTGAACATGTAAATTATAAGGAGTTGACGAAACATTTACGAAAGGAACATTTTCTGTAATTGAGCTTGATTCTCTTGGTGCAACGCGAATTTTGAAATCATCAATAGTTTGATCAAAGTTCGTTCCGTCAAAAAAGATAACATTTGATGCGCTCGGTATTCCTGAGTAAAAACAATTATTATTAGATACTGTAGAATAATTATTGAGATTAACATTCGCGGCACTTCTTCTGAACGCAACTGTTTTTCCCGTTCCGCTTGCTGTTGAAAGATTAACAACAATATTGTCTCTCATATCAAGTGTTGCAGTTGTTGGGTTAGTGCTATTGGAATGATAGATACCAGAAGAGCCAAAATTCCCGGTGCCTGCAGCATTAAGGAAAATAGTATTATAATACAAACCAATTTTTGAATTTGCAGTTGTACTGGTTATGTTAATACCTCTTACTACATTTACATCAGAACCGTTAGGAGCTTTTATATCCGAAATAAAATTATTGTAGATATAAGTGTTTTCGGGTCCGGAAGGAATTAAAATTCCTGATGCTACTGAACCTGTCGAACTTGTAGTTGTTAAATTGTAAATTTCATTTCCATAAATATAAACGTTGGTACCATCTGTACTGTGAATACCATTGATTGGTCCGGCTGAGGAATTATTATAAATTTTATTATTGTATATATATGTATTCAACGATGCGGTAGTTGGGCTATTATAAATACAATGCATCGGACCTGAGCCAGCAGCTTTTACATTGTTCCTGCATCTGTTACCATATATGTTAACATTATATGCGCTTGCCAAATTGTAAATCATCCAGAAACTATTACTCGAAGAACCCGAATACAAACAATTTTCAACGGTGTTGTTGTAAATGTTTACCCGGTTATCAACACCGGAACTTCCCATTGAATTTACAATAGCGTATATAAGACTCGTACCGCCTTGGGTTACTGTCACACTATTATTATAAATATCCACATTCGAATTAGTTCCGCTTCCGGTACGTATTCCATATAATAACCCGGTATGTGATGCACCACCACCGTTAACAGAATTTTGTGCAATTTTCAGATTGTTCTGATATTCAATATTCATCCCATAAGCAGTTGTTGACCCATTACCATAGGCGAGAATATAGTTACCAGCGATTACACCTATTTCATTTCCTTTTCCAAAGTAGGCAGTAGTGGATGAACTTATAATTCTAATTCCGTTATAGGCATCAATTGTATTATTATCAAACTTACAGTAACTCATTACATCAAGCGTATCGGTAAGAGTAAGACCAGTCGATGATGAAGCAGTATGATTGGCTCCATATATTCCCCAGGTTGCTGTGTTTGATTTATTTAATGTGATAGTTGAATTTTTAATTGAAACAACGTAGCAGCCATCAATTGGTGCAGTTGAGTTCTTCTTCAATAAAGCATATCCCCACTCCATCCTTGTGATATCATCTATGTTAGCCGGATTATCAGAAATATTTATCCCATCAAAAGTTATATAATCTCCACCTGCAATTACAATGATACCATCAAGAGAACCAGTTCCTGTACCTGCAGTAATAACCGGGTTAGCACCAGCACCGCTTTTTTGAAAAATAATTGGATTAGATTGTGTCCCCGTTGCGGTAATCAATCCTGAAGTTGAACTTGTAAATGTTTCTATATGTCCTGCGGCAACATTAAATGTTACTCCACCTGAACCAACACCAAGTGTATCTAAAGCATTTATTGCAGCTTCGATTGTTGCATAGTCACCAGGGATTGTTTTAGTTCCTGAAAGTTGAGCGAAGGAATTTCCCTGAAATAAAATCAATGCTGATATAAAAATGAAAGCATACTGTAAAACTATTTTGTACCCCATAATATTCTCCAATTTCTTTTTTAATTATGATTAAATACTATTTGATTATTATTTATTTAATTAATATCATTTTCTTAAATGAAATAAATTTGTTCGCTCTTAATTCATAAATATAAATACCGCTTGCAATGTCAGTTGCTTTCCACTGGTAGCTGTATCTTCCTGCTTCCAATGTTGTGTTTACTATTTCATCTACCTTCTGTCCCAATGTGTTGTAAATTGTCAAAGTTACTTCCGATGCTTCAGGCAAATCAAACTTTATTGTCGTGGATGGATTAAATGGATTCGGATAGTTTTGTTCTAAACTATATGCTTCCGGTATTTCTCCTTCTTTCTCTATCTTCAGCTTATTGACTGATTCATTATTTATTATTATTTCTTCGCCATCTATTACTCTGTGACTTCCTGCTTCCTCTCCATTCACTATCTCTACCAATCTATATTCTACCCCATTCTTCAGGTTTGTAATTTTTATTCTTACCGGATATTCTCTCGCCTGTATCTTTATTTCTGCTTCTTCATTTTCTGTTAACCTGTAATCGTCTTCCAGTCTTGCATCAAACGCTCCTGCTGGCGGTACTGGAGGCAGACTATAACTTTCACTTCCTATTCCACCTGTCAGTTTTCCGTTAAAGTACAACCTCTGCGTGTTGTTCTCTCTGTCCGTTATTTCTATCTGACTGAATTCTTTTGTGTTTTCTGTTATTTTTTCTAATTCATCATTTTCTTTCATCACTACATTGATGCAGCTTATTGTTATCGTCCCCGGTCCGCTTGCCTTTATCCAGTATCCTTTCGTTATATCTATCGAACTTGCATTTACGTAACTCCCTGTGTATCCATACAATGTCCCCGGTACTATTATTCCTCCCGGATCACTCACACTGCTCAACGGCACGTTGCAGTTCGGTCCTCCTATTATATTCCAGCCTGTGTTCAGACTTAATATACTCTCCGTTCTGTCTGTTCCACATACCTGACTTATCTGTGTCGATGGAAACTTCAACCAATAACCCATTCCATTCAATATATTCTCTGTTGTATAATATGAACCCGCATATCCATACAAAGTCCCGGATATTGCCGTTGGAAACAATGACAGATAGTTGTGGTTAATTACATCTATTGGAAGACTCAACAGATTCCATCCGTTGATTATATTATAATTATTACATATCTGGTAGTTGTATTTTATCTGAAGATGACCCAAACCTATCACGTCTGTATAATGATTTGTTGTTCTCATATTTACGTTTACCATATTTCCGTTTATCGGATCTACCAGATGAAAATATCCTGCTGCCGGAAGCTGTGCTGGATTCCAGCTTATGCTTGCTGGTGAACAGTCACTGGCTGGTGTGTATAGTAATGACCAGATTCTTTCTGAGGATGTATTTGTTGCCCGGATATCTGTGAACCAATGTTCGCTGCAACTGAGAAATCTTCCGTCGAAAGCTCCTGCCGGAGGAGGAGGCGGTGCTGATACATCTAATCCAACGTCATAACAATCCGTTGCGCCTGGTGCTGTCCCAAATTCCAATGGAACCTGATTCATACAATTATCAAATACTAATATGTTTACTCCGAAGTCAAGTGCTGATAACGTTGTAGCATTGGTTACTATGCCCGTAGAATAGTTTGATCCATCGTAGGAAAAAGCTTTGTAATAATAAGTTGTTAGCTGGATTAAACCAGTATGATTTACAGGAGAAGTTATACCATTATATATTAATGTTCCTCCAGCGAAAGCCTGACCGATTGCTGGCGGAGGACCTGAAGGAGTAGTAAATGATCCAGTTAAATTCGAAACGATAACTACGTTGTTGCTATTTGAGTTTGGTGTGAATGATACATTTATTTGTGAACCATTAATAGCAGCAGCTGACACGTTTGTTGGGTCAGCAACAGGTTCGCTAAATGTTACTTTACTCATCCAACCTTGATAATTTCCCGTTCTGTTATCTGCCCAAAATGGGTATGCGACATTATTGTAAGCCGCAACACCAATATAATCGCCTGCATAACCACCAGCTAAACCTGGAATAGGTGATGGAGTATGTGCCTGATTACTGACTTTGAAATTCTCAAAGGATACTCCCCCATTTTCTGATCTGGCCATAAATACTTCTGCCTGACTATTAACAACAGCCCGACTATCATAAAATACAAGCATTAATTGTCCGGTTGCCTGATCAACAGTACACCATGGATAATACTGATCTTTACCATTATTAAGAGGATCGTTATTAACACGAATTGGAACCGACCAATTTGCACCACCATTTGTAGATCTGATCAGCACAATATCGGGATCACTCCCAGCAGGTGAAACTCCTCTCTGAGCCCATGTAATATATATATATCCGTTATTAGGTCCGCCGGATCTGTCAACACTCATTGAAGGAAAAGAAGAAACTCTGATATCATTCTTACTCGACAAGTAACCTCTAATTCCAAAGTTAACATTTTGATATGCACGAAGGTGCGTCCACGTAGTACCTCCATTAGTTGACTTTGAAAATCCTATCGCATCTTCTCCATCAGTCCAATTTGCATCATAGATTGCATAAGTAACATATACTTCCCCGTTTGGTCCTGTTTGAACATTAGCACCTTGGGCAAAAGCACTTCCAAGCGGCGTGAGCGTTCCTGAAATATTTATTGAAGAACTCCAATTCACACCAAAATTAGTTGAGTATCGTAAATTAACTTCGCCATCAGAAGCTCCGCCAAAATCTGTCCACACACAATATGATCTATTTAGATAAGGACTACCAGATTTTTTATCGACCATATAGTGATTTTTATCTGCGAGCTGCCCGGGATTTGGTGCAACTGTATGTGTAGTCCAGTTAGCGCCGTTATTTGTTGATACAGCAACACTTTGTCCATAGGCATTGTTGATGTAGTTTTCGTACAATCTGCCATCAGAACCAATTACAGAGACAGGATCACCAGAATTAGAACCGAAGGGCGGATTATCATAACCGGTCCAGTTTGTACCACCATTTGTAGTCCAGTAAACACCTGTACCATAAAGTGTAGTAACAGGCCAATCTGTAGCATTGGAAGAACAAAATACTTTGTTATTATTTGAAGGATGAACATCAACACTCAACTCAGATTGAGTGGTATTTGTACCTGGTTTCGGTCTGAAGTTTGGTCCTACAGTAATGATTGATGTGAAATCATAAATCATATCCACAGGGGGAACTGGTCTCCAGTTACTTTGCTGATTATTTTCTTTTTGGGTAACAGTTTCCATCCTGACAATTGACCAAATTTTTTCATTGTCAGATGTATCCTGCGCTACCGAAGTTTTGCATAACAATAAAATAACAGAAATTATTGTGATGCAGATTCCACTCTTCATATCTCGCCCTCAGCATATAGGTTAATTAATACTCTACAATTAATAAGATAGCAGTAAAGAGCATTATTAGAGAATAACATTGCATTTGTTATAATGAATGCTACACTCCCTTTACAGAAAAAAAAATTATTTTTGCACAGCATTTGTTTGGCTCAGTATTCATACGCTAATACTGAAACTCCTTAAATAATTCCAGGAAGGCGGAAATTTTTCTTACCTGGAATTGAAATACATTAATATTTTCAGATAAAAAAAACTATCACAACTATCGATATCGGATGAATGCTAAATCACCGTATTATCTTTTAAAACAAAAAAGCCCTGCAATTTTGCCGCAGGGCTTTTAATTTTATCAAATTACTTTAAGAGTACCATTTCCTTGACATTTATAAAATCACCGGCTGTCATTCTGTATATATACATTCCTGATGTTACTTTCATACCAGCATTGTTAGTTCCATTCCACTCAACTGAATATTTTCCGGGCTGAACCTGAGATGCAAATAATGATTTTACTTCTTTACCAAGCATATCATAAACTACAATAGATACATCACTTGCTTTCGGAACCTGGAATTGAATAGTAGTTGATGGGTTAAATGGATTCGGATAATTCTGGGATAATCCAAAATCACTTGGAGTCATATCAACTTCAACCATAACTTCAGGTGAATAGTTTGCTGATCCATCAAAATCAATTTGTCTCAATCTGTACGTGTATGTTCCGTTAGAAACATTTTCATCAAGAAATGAATATGATTTTGGTTCTGTTGTTGTTCCAAATCCAGGAACATAACCTATTTTTTGCCAGCTTTGCTGAGCAGTTGATCTTTCAATTTCAAATCCCTGATTATTTAACTCAGTAGCAGTTGACCAGTTTAACATAACACCATCCTGTATAACATTACCGGTAAACGATGTAAGTTCAACTGGAATGTTAACATAAGTTATGGTTAGCTTTGCTTTTGTACCGAAAGAAGTATAACTAGCAGGAATAACTGCTACTCCACTTCCAAAAAAAGGACCGAGATTCAATAACGTCCCTGTGATATTATCTACAATCGTCATTGATTGATCAGGTGGAAGATTATAAGTTATATTAATAGCTGAAACACCAGGTGTGGTTACCTGCCACCAAAGCATATGTTCCAGAGAACCGGAGTACGGAAATACAGTTGCATTTCTGAAATCATACCAGACTGATAAAGCAGGGCATCCGTAAGGTGATAAATCAAATCTGATATCAAAAACTCCCGGCGGAGGAAATGGTGGAAGATCACTTTCACCTAATGATGGATCGATACAGTTAGTTGCAGTAGGGTCCAAACCAATACGAAGCTCATATACGTTTGTTCCATCAGTACATGAGAATGGAATGGTAACGGTAGCTTGACCGAAATTTAAAGTTGAATAAAATATTACTAAAAACAAAATTGAAAAGAGTTTGTGCATTACATGCCTCTCCGTTTGGTGAATAATTATTAGTTAATTAAAGTTACTATCTAATATTAGCCTCTTTTAATCTCATAATCAAGATAACTTATTAATGAATCTTTTAATTTATGAGATTAAAACAAACTATACTTTTTCTATTTACAAACTTTTTGAAAAAACATTTCCTAAACACTATTAAAAAATTCATCGGCAAATTAACAAATTTTTTAAATAATTTCCTTCTGATTTAATTTTTCTGATGATTGAATAAATGAGCCCCGTAATTAAACGAGGCTCTCCATTAAATCAAATTATTTTACATAAGTCATCTTTTTGGACTGAACAAATTCACCGGCAACCATTCTGTAAATGTAACTGCCTGAACTCATCTGCTGTCCTGTATTGCTCAAACCATCCCAATTAACTGTATAATTTCCTCTTAATACCTGACCTGTGAATAAGGTCCTAACTTCCTGACCTAGCATATCATATATCTTAATTGTAACATCACTGGTTTGTGGTACCTGGAATTTAACTGTTGTGTTCGGGTTAAACGGATTCGGATAGTTCTGATAGAGTATATAATCCAGTGGTAATGGTGGAGCCTGGTGGATTATATTTACTTCGATGTTCATTACTCTCTGAACGTTCATATCTACCAATATCAGTTTATCGAGTGTAAGATCGTTGTAGTTAGAAATAGTGAAAGGCATATCAGCCATAAAGTGTAATCCTGGCTCGATATATCTTTGTCCTAACCTGTCATACATTAACGTTCTTAGTATATCTTCAACCTGCAGGTAATATCCTTGACCCAAATCTGTATTGATAGCAAGATTTCCTACATTGTCAACTACACTTCCGAATTCCATCTGAGCGCCTCGGATTCCAACCTGTGAATCCAGGTAGACAGTAATTCCATCAGGAGTTATATAGACATTAAGTGTAGCTTCTGCTTGACCCTCCACCTTTGGAAGTATTGCGTATGAGCAAGGACCAACTGGAGTTCCATCCGGGAAAAATCCGGTAAGGATGATGTTCTGGATTAATGACAGATCCTGAACGTTTACAAAACCATCCGGATCGGGAAGTGCATTACCTGGAACCCAAGGAGCTATGTCTGCTCTTGCAAACTCTGCAGCATTCAATGAGTCACGACCAACGATATGGTCAACAACCATAATCAGATCGAGAATGTCAAGGCATCCATCACCGTTTACATCACCAAGTGATGATACTCTGTTCTTTGCTAATACAACCAGTTCATTTTCTGAAGGTGTTATATCAACCGGAAATCCTTCAAAAGTACTAGCTTCTGCATTCTGAATTAAGAAAGATGATTTTACACTATCCTGTAATGCAGGTAAATCTGCTACACGATATTTTACATGTAACAAATCTGTGTAACTTCCAGGAAGCAATCCATTATTCTGATTCAGATTATACAATAGTACATAAACCACATCTTCAGATGCACCATTACCCTGAATTGGTCCACGGAATACGTTATAGTCCAGGATCCAATCTGCTGATGCAACATCTGGACCTTTTTCGATTGCCTGGAATGTTAGGATTGTGTTATCATCAATTGCCTGGTTGGTGTACAATCTAAATTGCAATGATTGTATTTTTGAAGTTGTTGCCATGAGCTGCATTTTATCCATATAGAAATTATCTTCCAGCCTTAGCACAGTATCCTGCTCAAAGACTAATCCAAAAACCGGTGGAGGAACAATTGAGTTACCGGTTAAAGCAACACTATGTGGTGAACCAGCAGCATTATCAGTAAATACCAATGTGCCAGTATATGTTCCAATTACCATTGGTGCTGAAAATGTAACAGTAAATACTTGGTTACCACCTGGTACTATTGTAGCAGTTGTTGGAGTAACTGAATATTCTGTTGCAGCAATTGCAGCACTTGATATATTAAGGTTAGCAGTACCTGTGTTGCTAACAGTAACATTCAAATTTCTGGTTGTACCCTGATTAACATTACCAAAATTCAATGATGCAGGTGTAACGTTGAATATTGGTTCTAAAATTGGTCCTGTGGCATACACTATATTCATATAAGCTTTTGTACCGAATGCAGTATAAGAACCTGGAATAACTGCAACACCACTTCCTGTGAAAGGACCTAAGTTTAGTAATGTACCGGTTATATTATCAACAATTGTCATTGTTGCATTGGGGTGCAAATTATAAGTCAAATTAATTGGCACTCCTGCTGCACTTACCTGCCACCATAATGTATGTTGTATTGTTCCATTGAATGTATTCGGGTCAGCAGCAAAACGATAATCTCTAAGTGATGACAACGTTGGACATGTTGGTGAGAGATCAAATCTTATATCAAATACACCTGGAGGTGGAAATGGTGGAAGATCACTTTCACCAAGTGCAGGATCGATACAATCTGTTGCAGACGGATCCAATCCATTCCAAAGTGAAATTGTTGTAGTTCCGTCAGTACCAGAAAATGAGTTTTCAAGGTCAACTAATCCTGGAGGTGTTCCATCACCTGACAATGCATAAACGGAAGGTGAACCAGTTGCATTGTGTGTGAATGTTAAGTTAGCAGTATATGCACCAACTGCTGCTGGTGTAAATGTTACATCAAATACCTGATTTGCACCCGGTGCAACGTTAATCGGGAATGCATTCGGTGTGAATGTAAACTGCCCATCTGAAGAAACAATATTAGAAATTACAAGTGGAGCAGTTCCAGTGTTTGTAACAGTTGCCTGTAACATAGAACTTGAACCAACTTCTACGTTACCAAAGCTTAAGCTTGGTGGTGCAATTCCGAATCCCGGCTCTGCCACGCCACCTATATTGGTATAAGTCATATTCAAATACGCCTTAGTACCGAAAGCAGTATATGAAGCCGGTATTACAGCAACTCCACTGCCAGTAAATGGTCCAAGATTTAGTAAGGTACCTGTAATGTTATCAACTATTGTAAATGACGCACCAGTTGGTAAATTATAAGTCAAATTAATAGCTGATGCACCTGGTGTAGTTACCTGCCACCACAACGTATGTTGTTTGGTTCCTGTAAACGGAAATCCAACAACTGGACGGTAATCCCTTAACGATGATAAGGTTGGACAAGCTGGTGACAGATCAAATCTAATGTCAAATACACCAGGAGGAGGGAATGGTGGGAGATCACTTTCACCAAGAGCAGGATCGAGACAATCAGTTGCAGCAAGGTCCAAACCTGCCCAAATTGAGATCGTCGTTGATCCATCTGTTCCTGTGAACGGGATGTCCACCGCTGCCTGCCCGAAAGCCATAGTGACATACAGCAGCACGAACGAAAAGATTGAAAGAAGTTTACGCATAACGCACCCTTTTAATTTATGAGAGATATGTGAATTAAAGATCATTTGCCCTACAAACTAATTTACTATAAACTCCCGTCCCAAACAATCGGGACGGGTTGAAAGTTTTTTATTTGTTACTTCAGGAGTAACATCTTTTTAACTGATACAAAATTATCCGTTCTCAGTTCATAGATATACATTCCTGTTGCCACTCCACTTGCATTCCAGTTGTACTGATATTTTCCGGCTTGCAGTGATGTGTTTACAAGTTCTGCTACCTTTTCTCCCAATGCATTGTAGATACTGAGTTTTACATTTGCCATCTCAGGCAACGAGAACTCGATCATCGTGCTTGGGTTGAATGGATTTGGATAGTTCTGTTCAAGTGAATATACTGTTGGTAACAGTTCTCCCGATACCATCAGCTTCTCTATCGTTGATTCACTGATTTCTATTGATTCTCCATCCTTCAGATTTTCATTCAGCTTCTTGCCACTCTCATCCATCAACCTGATATCCATTCCCTCTACTCTTACTGTCAATGGATATACTACTCCGCTCATCTCAATCGTCTTCACTGAGCTGCTCAGGTCTTCGGCTATTCTTCCACTCGAGTATCTGAAGTCATACATTCCTGCTGGTGGTGCTGGTGGTAATTCATACTGACTTAAGTCAACCTGTCCATTTACTGCATACAGTGTGTAGCTCACTCCTGCTGCATCTGTTATCACTATTCTTCCCCAGTTCTCAGGGAAGTATTCTACTGGTTTGCTTTCCTTTGACATTGTCTCTGGTATGATTATCTGTCCTGCACCTGTCAACTTTATCCAGTAACCAAATCCTGGATCAAGTGTCGTTGCTACAGAATATCCACCTGAATATTTGTAGATCGGACCACTCTGTAGTCCTGGTGGATTTGTTGATACGTTCGCTGCTGTTACAATCAATTCATAGCCACCGATCATATTCCAGCCGATAGCTCCTGTTAATGGATCGTGTGCAACTACTTGCAATCCGCCTGCTGGCCATTCATCTCCTGTGTTATAAGTCTGAGCTCCATTATTTTTCATCCAGTATCCTATTCCAGGTGTTGCTGTGGTTACTGTTTGATAACCGAATGCATATTTATAAACATCTCCAACTCTGCCTGGCCACCAATTTGCTACTCCCATTCCATCAGGATTTGTTCCCGGTACTGATACCATATTCCAGCCATCACCAACATTAACTGAGAGTTGGAAGGTAGCTGAACCAAGTGATTCTGAATATATCTGTACTATACTGGTTGTTGCACCTGTATATCCGGAAGCAACAATAAGTTTCCAATCGTTGCCATTATTAACTGTACCCAAAGATGAACCAAGAACCGCAGTCGGGACTGTTCTCTTAGGAATCCAGGTATCGGTAGTCGGATCATAAGTATAAGTTGGATTTGGATTAGCCGGAACCCAAGCTGCTGTCGGGCTTCCTCCGGCTACTATTATTTCGCTGTCACCCCAAGGTGCAGCATCGAATCTGTACATTGCACCAATTGGATATGCGGAAGCTTCCGGAGCGTAAGTTTTATGGTCTTTGGTATTAGCAATAAATTCACTAAGACTTCCACCATACTCTGAATACAATTGTCTGTTTACGCCCGGATATGGAGTTGTCATTGCTGTCCACACAATTACTAATGGATCAATACCATCGATAGTTCCAACATAAACACTGTTTGAAATACCGACAGCATCAGCACCGGCAACATAAACAAGTTTATTACCTGTTACAGAAAATCCACCACCGAATTTAACACCCGGCATAGATGTAGCTGCTGCCCAGGTATTTCCTGTAACATCATAAACATAAACTGAAGATAAAAGTACTGAACCGGTTGTTACACCACCAGCAACATATATCTTATTGTTATAACCTACAGCTTTACACCAACCCATCGCAACTGGAAGCGCTGCGACTGTTGACCATGTATTTAAAGCGATATCATATTTATAAACTGTTGTCTGATAATTAGTTCCATCTGAACCACCAATAGCATATATGAAATCACCAACTGCTGCTGAAGCTAATACTACTCTGCCTGCAGGTAGCGATGCTATCTGAGTCCAGGTATTAGTAGCAACTTCATATTTGTAGCATTCAGTTTTAAGAGTTGAAGTTGTGTTTCCACCGAGACTGTAAAGGAAACCATTATGAGCAACACCTGTTCCTACATAAGTTGTTACCGGATAATTAGCTCCTGAAGACCAAACACCGCTCGTATCAATGATTGAAACAACTTTTGCACGACAGTCGTTACCAGTATTTAAGTCACCGGCTAACTGTGTGCAAACATTCACATTATATACTCCATAAGCGGGTGTCCAGTTATCAAATGTGACCTGCGCTGTAGCAAAAGGTGCAAGAGCTGTGACTGTTTTCGTTGATGTATAACCGCCATCAGCTGTCATCTGAACATCAAAGGATTGAGTATTCGTCCCATAGTTCTTCACGGTAGCTTTTGGTGAAATAATTCCCGGACTGTTTATAGTAGCAATATCAATTGAAAATGTTCCAACGTCATTAGCTAATGGTATTGTCACAGCAACATCATCAATATACCAGTAATCAAACTGGAAGTGATTTCCATCTGATACCCAGGCAATATATGTTGTTGTTCCAACATTATTGTTTATTGCTATACCCACCGTTCCAGATTGATTTCCACCACCGCTAACAACACTAAATGATTCATCTGTCCAGGTTGTAGCATCAGTGCTTGATTGAACCTTCATAGTAATGCCCGTTCCATAATCATCAAAAAAATGTTTGAATTCTAATGCAAGACTTGTTAATCCGGATGTATTGATCGGACCAACAATTAATCTTGAAATACCAGTTCCACTAGCGTACATTTCTCTCATTTCGTATGGTGATCCACCAGCATTTGAAGTATTATTTACAGTCCATCTTGGGCTGATTGTAGAAGTTTGCGACCAGCTTGGCGGCATTGTAGATAAATCAAATGATTGGCTATAAGGAACACTTAATGGTGTAGCCTGTGTAGTTGCATTTGCTGTAACACCAGTTGAGTAAGCCGAACCATTATAAGAAAATAATTTATAATAGTATGTTGTCACCTGAGTCAAACCAGTGTGATTATAAGGTGAGGTTAATCCATTATATAATAATGTACCACCGGCAAAAGGATCGCCAACTACAGGTGGGGCACCTGTTGGTGCTGTAAATATACCGGTTAAATTATAGACGATAACAACATTGTTCGAACTTGGATTTGGTGTAAATGCAACATTTATCTGAACGTCACTCACAGCAGTTGCTGTAACATCAGTCGGATCTAATACTGATGGCAATGGAGCTCCTTCTTCATAAGCACCCATCGTCGGGGTTGTTGCATTTCTGGTTGCACCGAGTATATCAGTTGTTATTCCGGCAACCGGAGTTCCTGCATCTATAACCGGTGAATTTAAATATGGACGAAGATCAGATTCTGATACCAACAATGGATCTAAATTCATAGAATTTGCATCCTGACCTGTAGCAGTTTGCCACTCTAATAAGCTGTCAACATCCGCAGTTCCCCATCTGCCGAGTAAACCACCTGTACCATTAGAGTAATAATCATTATAATTCATATTCCAGGTAGTTGAAGTAGAATTGGTGAATTGAGCTCCGTAATGGAAACCAGTTCCAGTACCATTCGATCTTTCGTTGTGGAATATATTATCTACCATGACCCAGATATTTGCTGCGTCGCGTTTGTTAACTGCACCGGTTGTTCCACCTGTTACACCGCTGCCCGAAATCAAAACAGTATTATAATACATTTCAACCGAGTTAGCACTATAACCAAAATAATCTATTCCTCGAATTGTTCCGGCTGTATTACCGCCGCCTAATGAGATAACATTGTTAACAAGTTTGAGTGTCTGATCAACACCACTTGAACCAATTTCATATAAACCATAGATAGTCGGTGAAGCAGATACACTCGATAGATTGAATATCTGATTTCCAATAAGATCTGTATTGGGTGTCCTGCCAATATAGAATCCATATACCGTAGCAGCAGAAGATGGGGTTGCCTGATAAAAAATATTACCAATCGCATCATTATTGTCAACGCCAACACCACCTTGAAGAGTTATACCACGATCATTAAAGTTATTGAATTCACAATTGGAAATTGTATTATTCGTTCCAGTAAATGTTGAAAACAAATAAACACCGATACTATATCTTGTTCCACCGGCTTTTTGTCTGATTAAGCAATTGTCAATAAGGTTATTGCTGCTTCCAGTTCCAGCAGCAAGTATTATTACCCCAGATCCTGTACTTGTTTGTTCACTTTCAATAATGCAGTTCTTAACAATATTATTATCACCACTGCTATAGAAATGTACTGCAGGAAATGCACCGACAGTCTGAATGGTGAGATTTTGGGTTGTCCCGCCAACAGTATTCGAACCATCAATGATATAATATTCACCAGCTTCCATCCAGATAGATGCTGTTGTTTGCCCCGTAACACCAGGAATTCTTGCGTTAACTCCTGATGCAGGTTTAATAGTTGCAGTATTGGTTGAACTAGCTCCAGCAAACAAGGTCAGATCTATTGGATAAGTTTCTGAAGCATAGAGTGTATCAATTAATGAAAATGTAACTGGTCCCGAAGCTCCTCTTAATTGAAGGTCAGTAACCGCTGCAGTAATTGTTGGATATGCTGCAAGATTAGGATTTTCAGCAAAGAAATTCATATCAAATGGTTTTCCATTCTCCATTATCTCAACGTAAGTTTCTGTTACAGTTTCATAACGTGGTGAAAAGTTAGGAGCAGATGGATTTTCTTTGTCATTTATATTTGCATTTAAATCTTCATATGCATCAATTCCATTCATATCTCTGGTTACAGTTCTTGTTCTGGTTTCAAATGTAAGTTTTTTACCAGTCAACTTTTCAAATGCACTTACTCCAACTGTATAAGTACCACTAAGAGGTACATCAACAATCAAATAACCATTTGGAACTGTTGGAGGTGTTGTTCCCGGAGGATTTGAACCTGATCCGCCTGCTGGATTTGTACCTGCGTTACCGGGTACATCTTGAGCTGCAACATAATAAACAATCGTATCACCTATTGCTACTCCGCCAATTGCAGAATAATTAATTGTGAATGTATAATCATCACCAACAACAGATGGAGTGTTATTAAATACGTAAGAAACATCATTAATTTTCTTGAGATATAATCGCGGTGAATTTGAACCGCTTGCAACTCCACTAACATCTGTTATTGTTGCCGTCAAAGAAACAGAAGTTAGTAAATAACTTTGATTAGATATCTCGCTATAAGAAATTAATGGTGGAGTCAAATCAGCACCAATACCACTAAATTCATCTGCGCCCATGTCAGGAGTTGTAACATTTCTTGTATCACCATCAAAGTCATCAGTGATTCCGGTAACAGGTGTTCCACCCGATTCAAGTTGAGTTGCGATTGAAGTGCTGACATGCAAATTATATGGTGCAGTAGTAACATTCAGGAAAGGAGGATTCTCTGATACTGAACCGGCATCCATTGGAGAAACCAATGTTTTGTAATCTCCCAGTGTTTGAATAGCATTTGTTCCATCATAGAAAATAAGATTTGACGCAGATGGAGTTCCTGCATAAAAATCATTATTATTTGACGTAGCTGCATAAGAAGTTAAAGTTGTTGTACTTCTTCTGTATGCTATAGTAAAGCCAGTCCCGTTTGGTGTTGATGCATTTACTACAACGTTATTTCTTAAATCAACAGTTGGAGTTGTACTTGCATAAATACCACTAGTTGTGAAATTTGCACCAACGCTTGTTGCATTTAGAAAGATTGAATTGTAATACAAACCGATAGAAGTTCCACCGGAGACATACATTCCAACTAATCCTGTCAACGAAGCTGAGTTAGGTGCTTTTAAATCAGAAACAAAATTATTATAAACACTGTTGTTTGTTCCCGATGTAATATAAAAACCATACAAAGTTTGAGTAGCATTTGTTCCGGTTAAGTTGTAAACCTGGTTTTTATAACAATTTGTTGTGCCAGTACCCGCATCGTAAATACCGTACATTGTGGTTCCGGAAGTAGTGTTATTGTGAACATTATTTCCATAAACTGTTGGGTTTGTTCCAGTGAAATACAATCCATAAAAAGTACCGCCTGTAGTAATTCCATAAACATTGTTACTAAAGATTGTATTAGAAGTTGTGGATAATAGGTACAAGCCATAGCATGAACCAGTCCCACCAGTTAAGTTCGATATTGTATTACCAGAAGCAACTCTGTTTTGACCAATAGCAGTGTTGCTGTAAATCCCATAAAGTGAGGAACTACCAGCAACTGTGATGTTTGAGAAATTATTATTCGTCAAAGTCTCAGTACCAGAAGCTGGAGAACCAAGATTATAGTAACAATAAAAACTACCACTCGCTCCCGTTCGATTTAGCGTACCGCTTGTTGAATTTCCAGAAGCTGTAACATCAGGAGTAGAACTTGAAGCATAAATTAAATAAACAGTACCGGTGGAGGAAAGCGTTCCGGTAGCAAAAGTATTATTATTAAAATTTGCAGTCGTTACAGTATTAGCATTGTAAATACCATTTGTATTAGATGAAGCAGAAGTATTCGAAAGAGTAATTGAGTTATTACTTCCAACTACTATTCCACTGACCGTTGAATAAAAAATGCCGTAAAGTGTTGAAGTATGATTTGCACTTGTAATTGTATTGTAGGCAACAGATGGATTCTCAACATAAATAAAGTAAACGCCGTACGTTGAGGTCGCGCTACCTCCACCATAGTTTGTAATTATATTTCCAGCGCCGGATTGCCCTACCGTGATACTACTATCGTAGTATGCAGTTGCACCTCTTACATAAACACCAGCATGAACGTTTTGAACAGTATTGCCGTTGATTGTAACATTTGCATTCATACCACTTGCTGCGGATACAACAACTCCAGTTGCAGATGAAACACTTGTAGGTCCGTTACTAATGTTTATACCAGTAACATAAGCACTTGTACCTTTTGTCATAGTAATAACGCAGTTCGAGATTGTAACAAACTGACATCCATCCGTACCGCTTGGCTTAAAAGTAAAATAGCCATATTCAATTCCTTGATCTGAGGCAGTCACATCAATTGCATTGAAAGTAATATAGTCAGTTCCATTCATACGAAATATTGCATCACCATCAGCGCCCAATGCAGTAGTAGCCAGTGTACCTGCATCTGTTCTTGTTACTAATGGATTAGCACCTGCACCGCTTTTCTGGAAAACAATTGTGTTACCAGCAGTTCCGGTTGCAGTAATTGTGATAGGTGCAGTTATACTTTCTGTAAAACCTGCAGCTACATTAAATGTTACACCGCCAGATCCTACACCTAATAAATTTAAATCAGTAACCGCGGCTGAGATTGTAGCATAGTCTCCGGGAATTGTTTTTACTCCAGTAAGCTGAGCAAACGAATTCTGTGTAAACGCAAAAACAACAAGGAGGAAGACGACGGTCACAAATCTGAAAATATTTTTAAACATAGACCCTCCAAATGAAATTTGAAATTAATTAATTAAAAAGAAAAGAAACCTGCTTTACAGTTAAAAACACCGAACACACGCCTGTAAAGCAATTACAAAGGAAAGATTAGTGGAAAATTATTCTCCATATAGCCCTCCTGAAAAATGATAAAATACTGTATTATTAGTTAAACCTATATAAATGTAACCGGTGAGTTTAAAATTCTCTAATAAGAGAAATTCTCTGGTGAAAATACCCAATGTAAAAAATTTTAATTTTTTGTTGTGCATATCCAGGAGCTCTGTTTTAAAGCTAAGTGAATAACTAATTCTTGTTTCAGCATCTCTATTCCACAAAGAGAGAACAATGTTATAAGAATATTTAATTAATTTTTAACGTTATTATAACGACCGCACAGCCCGAAAGTAGGTATTGCCCTAAATTTTGCTTCAAAAGTTACTGCAACCTTAATAAAAAATTTTTAAATAGTCAAAATTTTAGACACGATTTTTTTATGACTTTTTAAAAAATATTTTTTCGGGTAAAAACATAAAGAGTGCCATAATATTTTATACTTTACAGTGAACTTTAAATTTATATCGCTAAGTGATTGTTTTTATAAGGAAGAAGTCTCTGCGACAGATTTGACTTTTTATAAATTGATGTTCAGGAGTTTAAAGTCAGCTAAAAAGTACTGAAGGTAAAAATATTTTTTTTGATGAGATGGTGTAACATCTGGTTAAAAAAAAATTCACAGATTTGACAAAATAATATTGAAGTGCTGAAGTGGAGTAATCAGAATATTTAAATAAATTTAATAAAAAAAACCTGGAATTTTTATTTCCCAGGTTTTGCTGTGGGCCCAGATGGACTTTTCCAAAGTTCCTATGATTTACCTGCTGAGGAATCCCTTCGGGAGAACCAACGACTTTTTTATTCCAAAGTATTTTCAAAAATTTTTTACAAAAAAAACTGGAATTTTTATTTTCCAGGTTTCACTGTGGGCCCAGATGGACTTTTCCAAAGTTCTTATGATTTGCCTGCTGAGGAATCCCTTCGGGAGAACCAACGACTTTTTTATTCCAAAGTATTTTCAAAAATTATTTACAAAAAAACCTGGAATTTTTATTTCCCAGGTTTTGCTGTGGGCCCAGATGGACTTTTCCAAAGTTCTTATGATTTGCCTGCTGAGGAATCCCTTCGGGAGAACCAACGACTTTTTTATTCCAAAGTATTTTCGAAAATTTTTTACAAAAAAAAACCTGGAATTTTTATTTCCCAGGTTTTGCTGTGGGCCCAGATGGACTTTTCCAAAGTTCTTATGATTTACCTGCTGAGGAATCCCTTCGGGAGAACCAACGACTTTTTTATTCCAAAGTATTTTCGAAAATTATTTACAAAAAAACCTGGAATTTTTATTTCCCAGGTTTTGCTGTGGGCCCAGATGGACTTTTCCAAAGTTCCTATGATTTACCTGCTGAGGAATCCCTTCGGGAGAACCAACGACTTTTTTATTCCAAAGTATTTTCGAAAATTTTTTACAAAAAAAACCTGGAATTTTTATTTCTCAGGTTTTGCTGTGGGCCCAGATGGACTTTTCCAAAGTTCCTATGATTTACCTGCTGAGGAATCCCTTCGGGAGAACCAACGACCTTTTTATTCCAAAGTATTTTCAAAAATTTTTTACAAAATAAAACCTGGAATTTTTATTTTCCAGGTTTTGCTGTGGGCCCAGATGGACTTGAACCAACGACCCTCTGATTATGAGTCAGATGCTCTAACCAACTGAGCTATGGGCCCGAATCATTATTTTTGGACCACCATGATTATCAGTCAGATGCTCTAACCAATCCGTCTCAACTTTGTTGAGCCGAGACCTCGTTCCGTTATACGGAACGGGCTGAGCTATGGGCCCTGATTTGTGGCTGCAAATTTACTACACAATAGAGCAGAAATCAACTTCGTTTTTTTAACTAAGTTGTTCTTTAATCTTATTAATTGTAATTGGGGCACTGCCCTCAAAATGGTTATTCACATTCACAAACAAATCAATTTCATTCTTCTGCAGATCTCTTATCATTTCAGCAATTGAAAGAATCTCCTTATCACGATTTATATATATCTGGCTCCAGTTGTTGTTTGCAATTTCTTCAATTCCTTTTCTGTCAGTCCCGTGCAGCCTTATCACCATCAGATTTTTAAATTGCTTTTTAAATTTAGAATAAGTTTCAGTTATTGGTGACATATAGTAACCTTCAAGCAGAACTGGCGCAATTTTTTGCTCTGAAAGAAACGTAAAATATTTCTCATTCAGATAATTCGGATTCCTTATTTCAATTCCAATCGGTGGGCTGTCATTTTTAATCTGACTTCTGAATTCTGAAAATTTATTCTGGAATTCAGACAGAGATTTCATTTTTTGTTTATTCAGATATTCAAATTGAAAAATCAAACAGCCAATTTTATCTTTTATTGGTTCGATCGTTTCAAGAAACTGATTAAATAAATCAACAGAAAGAAAACTTGGATTGATACGTAGTTCATCTTCTTTTGATTCTTTGTAAAAGTGTGTCAGAGTAATTGAATTAGGAACTTTTATTGTGAAAAGAAAATCTTTCGGGACGGATTGTTTATATTCTTCAACAACCTTTTTTTGCGGAAGAACTATTTTTGAATTTGAAAATAATGACCAGAACCACTGATCAATCTCAACTGTGTCAAACTTTTTTG